>NZ_JBVCWP010000272.1:0-5129 GCF_057460485.1 Boseongicola sp. | reverse complement strand
CGCAAAACGCCCGCTCAGGTCGCCCCTAAAAGCTCCCAGACACGCGCGCGAAAGAGCAAAGCCAAAGCAGCCGCACCCATCAAATCCCCATAGATACCGCTGTTCCACCAAGCCCAACCCCGCGATTTCCCGCTTGAGCGCTTCTCCGACGCCAGGCAACGCTCCGCGCCACCCAATCGCCGCGCGTGGCGTCCGAGAAACCTACACCGAACCGGACCGCTGCGACGCAGCATCTTCAGCAATGTGCGTCGCCCCATAAGCCGCCATTCTTCCCCTCCCTGAAGTGTGCTAGCGTTGGGCGAAGGGCACGAACCCGATCTTGTCCTCATGCGGGGGGAAAATGACATCTGACATACAGTATCCAGATAATTTCATTGAGCGGCTACACGCGGTTTGGGGGGAAGGGTTCCTTTCGCCCGGGGGGGCGGAGGAGGTGCGTGAAATCGTGCGGGACATCGATCTGGCTCAGAAGACCGTGCTGGATATTGGCTTCGGCACGGCAGGGCCAGCAATAACCCTGGCGCGTGAACTCGGCGCGGGCCAAGTCGTGGGCGTCGATGTTGAAGAGCCACTCCATCGGCGTGCGAAGGCGATTGTGGACGCAGCCGGACTGTCGGAGCGGATCGACCTCCGATTAGTCGAACCGGGACCGCTACCTTTTGGAGACGCTAGTTTCGACGTGGTGTTTTCTAAAGATTCAATCATTCACATTCCTGACAAGGGCGCGCTTTTCGCTGAGGTCCGACGCGTGCTGAAACCTGGCGGTACGTTTGCGGCAAGCGATTGGCTAAGTGGGGAAGGCCCCGATGCGGAGGCGGCATTGAGGCATATGGGTGGCCACCTGCATTTTGAGATGGCGACCGCACCGCAGATGGAGAAAATACTGCGCGATGCCGGCTTCAAGAGCGTGAGTTCGGTGGACCGGAACGCGTGGTATGCAATCGTCGTAGACGAGGAATTGCGCACGCTGGAGCGCGTTTATGACGACCTGGTGGCAAGGGTCGGAAAGGAAGTTGTTGACCCATGGCTTCAGGTCCGCCGGGGTTTGGCTCGGGCGGTGCAGGGCGGCGGATTGCGCCCCACGCATCTGCGGGGCACCAGCCCGTAGTGTGCGGAAATTGAAAATAACGGCTTATGAGATGACTGCCTAGGGCTCGAGCAGCCGTTCGCTGCACCCCAGCATCAATAGACGCGAAAGTGAAAGTTGCCTAGACATCCAACTCTGAGGGCACTTATATTTTTTTCAAGCCCGCTCGCGGAAAATCAAATAGAACACTCAGTTGCTTTGTCAGTCGCGCAATGCTGAAAACCCAGTAGCAGAAGACTACGGCCTTGGCCTCAAAAGGATGATCAGATGAGCAAATCCAACAGCCCGCTTGAAACAACAACCATCGGGTCTTTTCCTAAACCCAAATTTGTGCCGGTGCGCGACTGGTTTGATATTTCCCGTGAAACCGGTGGCATGAACTCCAGCCAGACCACAACCGACTATACGGCAGACATCAAGAATGTCGATGAACGCCACGAGCCATTATTCATTCGCGCGGCCAAGGAAGTTATCGCAATTCAATTGCGCTCTGGCGTTTCAATTCCCACTGATGGCGAGGTACGACGGGAAAATTATATCCATTATCACTGTCGACATCTGGATGGGTTTGACTTTGATAATCTTGAAAACCGTGTGTTGCGCGATGGCGCCTATGAAACCGATCTGCCCGCCATTCGTTCAACCATAGCCCACTCTGGAAGGAGCTATGGCGCGCATGACTACAGAGCCAGTCAAAGTGTTAGCCCGCGCCCCGTCAAGTTCACCTTGCCCGGCCCGCTCACCATCATGGACACCACCGCTGACTGTTTTTACAATGACCGACCTCGGTTGAACGCGGTCCTTGCTGAAACGGTGAACCGGGAAATTCTGGCTTTAGTCGATGCGGGCTGCCAGTATATTCAGGTGGACGAACCGCTGTTCGCGCGCGAAGTCGACGACGCGTTGAGTTTTGGTATCGAAGGGTTGGAACGCTGTTTTCACGGCGTACCAAAATCGGTCACTCGCGTTGTTCATATGTGTTGCGGCTACCCCGATCATCTGGACGACACTGAATACAAAAAGGCCGACCCAGGAAGTTATCACCGCCTAGCCAGTGCCATAGACACGGCTGCGTTTGATCAGATTTCGATCGAAGACGCGCATTGCTGCAACGATCTGAACCTACTGGACAAATTGCAAAAAAAGACCGTCATATTTGGCGCCGTCGCCGTTGCCCGCAGCCGCGTCGAAACTGTTGACCAGATCGAGGCCCGGCTGAATGAAGTTCTGAACCACATCGACCGGGATCGTCTTGTAGTCGCTCCGGATTGCGGTCTCGGGTTTTTGTCACCGGAATTAGCCGAGGCAAAACTGACCGTTATGTGTCAGGCCGCCGCCCGAGCTTGAAGAATGTAATCGCATATCAATCTTGCACTTTTGCAAAGAGATTATGCGTTGAATTGGATACAGAAACTCCACGCCAAGACCCAACAGATATGGTTTATCGAAACTCGATTGGTTAAGTCGGTTTGGGCTTAGAGGGCCGCACGATAGGCGAGCAGAAGCGCCACCGCCTCGACATGACCGTTCATCGCGGCCCAGTGCAGTGGTGACGCCATAGCGTCCTCCTCATTCGCATCTGCTCCTGATTTCATGAGGCGCTCGATCTCTGCAGAATCGCCCCTTTTTAGCGGCATCTCCTACTGGCCCCGCATGTGCAGACGCCGCCAATATTAATGCTATACTGAACCAAGACAGGATGTTTCGCATGACAGTCTCGCAAGTGCTGTTTCCTCGCGATCCAAATCGCTTTCAACTCAAGATACCACGGCAATGCTGATCGCCGAAATCGACCTTAGGTAACTTGGTGGACGTCACATGTCTGCCGGTTGCAAACCGACTGCTTTGGGCTCTGAGCCGACACCTGAGTTTTTTCGTCAGATGACCGGTTTGTCGTCCTGAACGGACGTTCGCGGTTGTCGGATCGCAGTTTCAGCCACGAACGACCGCTTCACCAAAAAGCAGACGTTGGTCGGAATCTAACGAAGGTCTGAACTGCGGGACACAACGGGCCTCTACTCCAATTTGGAATTGCCATGCTGACCGCCTAGGATCACACTGCTATCTTCGATTGGAAAGCCCCAACACCATCAGTTGCCGGCCCTCGCAGCAGAAAAAGGCCATTCAATATGACGACGAGGGCAAGCGATCAAGAGCGGCCAATTTCTTTGGTGACGGGAGGCAATACGGGGATAGGGTTTGAGACCTGCAAGGGGCTACTAAAGGAAGGTTGCCACGTCATCTTGACCGCGCGTTCCCGAAGAAAGGCGAACGAGGCGGTGGCCGCTCTGCTGGAGAGTGGCCCGATTGGCAGTACGGCCGAGGCCCTGGTTCTCGATCTGGGCTCTTTAGCGTCCGTTCGAAAAGCCGCCGATGAATTTCTCGCGACGGGAAGGCCTTTGAACATCTGTGTGTTCAACGCTGGCGTTATGGCTTTGCCATGGACGAAGACGGCCGATGGCTTCGAACAGCAGTGGCAAGTCAATGTTCTCGGACATTACCTCTTCTGTCGCTTACTTCTTCCAGCCATTTCCGAATCCCGAGACCCGTTCGGACGTATTGTCTGGGTTGCCTCCGGGGCGCACAGGTTGCACCCGGAGAAGGTCGATTACCACGCCTTGGCGCGTGAACATGAAAGCGCGGATGGATATGACCAATGGCGTGCATACGGCCGAAGCAAGCTGGCCAACATCTTGCTGTCGAACGAGCTCGCCCGCCGTCTGAGGGACGCCGGATCGCCCGTGACGAGCAACGCGCTTCATCCAGGTAACGTAAATACCGCCCTCTGGTCTAAGGCCGGTAGAACAAACGAGACAGGTATATCAGCGGAGCAAGGCGCGGTATCTTCAATTTTCCTCGCCGGATCGAACGAAATCGAGGGTTGCAGCGGAGGTTACTATTTCCAGTGCAAGCCCGTGACCACCGTTTTTGACGACGCCCTGCATAAGAGCGCCGACTACATCGCAAAATCTGCGATGCGCGCCGAAGTCAGCCTGTCCGATTCCGAGGCCAGAGCAATGTGGTCGGTTGCAAGCAATGGCGTTGGTCTTGGAGAGGAGCTTTGAGCCAGGCGCGGAGTCTGCATTGGGCGTATTCTGTTGAAAAACTCCAAAATCTGAAAATCCCAAATTCCCGTCAAAACCGCAAATCGTGTCAAAGTCAGCTAAGATAGTGAACCAGGCGACGCGACGCAGTCTAGCAACCCGGGAGGCTTGGTTTGGCCGATTCCCTTGCCAAAATAAACTAATCGACCTGTATGGCGAAAAAATCTGTCCGCCAGGCCCGAAACTGGAGTTTTTCAACAGAATAGGCTCAGAGCCGCCGTTGACGGCTTCTTGGGGTGAAGTCTGGTCTGCGATTGACACTCAAAGAAACGCACCAATTCTTGTAGAATGTCATCAGTGTGAGTCAGGCTATATTTCAGCCTAATACGACCACCATCGAGAGCAATTTCGCGTTCCGCTTTCCCTAAGTGGGCTTGGTGGTGGTCACCTCTCCTAACGGGCAGAAGTCAGCACCTTATGAACTTCGTCTTCCGATATTCCTAAAGCACCGGCAGCCTCACCTAGCATCCCAACCGCCGCTGTGGCCCTTGGCACACCCTGCACGCTCTCTCCGCGTCTCTTTGGCCCACGTCACCCGGTCATCGGGCAGAAGATCTTCAAGGCTGCCGCTTCGGCGTCTAAGAAGCAGGGCGACTGCCCCATTTGAGACTTGGGCGCATTTTTCTTACAGCCCCCGATGGGGAGTTTAGTAGCTGGAACTTCCGCGATCCTGGCGCGCTCGCGGCTGGTCTTCGGATGAAGCGCCATTGACGGCGTTTGGGTCGCAGGCGGCAAGTGCCAAGACGGTGCCGAGAAGGATCAAGATGCGTATCATTGTTTGAACTCCGTAGCGTGATTGCGCCGTGCCCTGTAGCGCCTGATTTGACAGGTAATGCCTTTGAAGTGGTCCTGCTTTTTAAGACAGTTTTGCGGCTTGCCTAAGATGCATCATTTTGGTGTTCATGCCGCGTTGCGTATTTCTGCTTGCTCGAAGTATT
>NZ_JBVCWP010000271.1:0-5147 GCF_057460485.1 Boseongicola sp. | reverse complement strand
ACGGCCCATAGCTGCCGCTCGCCAAGGTGACCGCCGCTGCAGCGCAGCTTCACCAGACCGGACATTCGTGCAACTTGCAGCATTTTCGGAGAGTGAAGGTCGGCAGAGCGGGACGAAGCTGCCACTGAACTTGTGGCAAACCAATAACGACAAATAACCATTTTTGCGCTACCCTTCTCGGAAGAAGCAATCGGGAGCGATAGCCATGGCACACAACAGAAAATTGATTTCAAATGGAAACCCCATGGAGGCCATCGTAGGCTTCAGCCGTGCCGTTCGAGTAGGACAGTTCATTGCGGTAGGTGGAACAGCGCCAGTTGATAAAAATGGTAATACCGTAGGTGTTGGCGACGTTTTCCTTCAGACCAAACAGTGCTTCGAAATAATAAAATCCGCATTGGAAGAGGCAGGCTCAGGTCTTCATGACATTGTTCGCACACGTGTGATCTTGACCAACATCGACGACTGGAAGCGGGCGATAGAGGCACGAAAAGCTTATTGTCTGGATGCGCGACCTGTAGATACGATTATGGCAATTGACCGTTTTGTGAACCCTGAATGGCTTGTCGAGATCGAAGTAGACGCCGTCGTCGCAGACCCAACATAATACGCAACGTTGGGCTCACAGCCGCCGTTCGCTGCGTTCACCACCAAGGTCTGCGGAGCGGGACAGGGCCGACTTCGCTGCCAGCACTCCAATGTCTGCTCTCGGTCAGATACTAAAAACGATCATTTTGGCGGCTTTAAGACCAGGTTTTTCTGGAAGTAACCTAATCTGGTCAATCCGGGATGCCCGCCGTTTGCAAAAGGGCCACAATGCGGTTCAGAGTTCTGGCGTCGCGGTAGGGTTCGTGCCGACGGAACATTGCCAGCGTGAACCTCGGATGCGCTTGGCGCATCGCTCTTACAGTTTCGGCGGCTCCCGCTGACTGCCCGTCCATTGCCTGAGCGGTAGCTAGCAAAGTAAAGCCATAGACGGTTGTGGGGACCCGTAGCCGGTATTCTTCCGCCGCAATTATCGCTTGCTTGTATTCGCCCAAAAGCGTCAAACAATGAGCATAGCAGAACAATACATCGCTGTTGAGGACGAGCGATCTATTGATGGCTTCGCGGAAAAGTTCGGTAGCCTTTTGCACGCTTCCGCCATAAATATGCACTATTGCGTACCCCCACAAATAACTGCGGCCTGCCTTGCGGGCCTGATCTGCTCGGCGTTCGGCTGCTTCGTGCTCGCCTTCCATCATCAAAAGCACCGCGTCTAGGTGCAGGGCATCGGGATAATTTGGCCATCGCGAGATCAACGCATTTACCAAAACCCGGCATTCACGCTGAGCATCCGACCGGCTGACCTCACTTGACGAACGCGCGTCCTGCCAAATGGCCCAGCCGTCGGCGACCATCGCATCATAATAATCGGGATCAATATCCAATGCCTTGCGATACATGCGACGCGCCGCCTCATTTGTTTCAGGCGTGTATTTGATATGTTCAAGTACACCCTGATGAAAGAACTCCCAAGCCTGGACACTTCGAGTGCGGCGAATGGCCAAGTGCGCAACTTCACCTTCTGTCAGTGCGACCTGGGTTTCGGCGATTATTTCGCTGGTAATGTCATCCTGAATTTTGAAAATATCATGCAGGCTTCGATCATAGCGGCGCGACAAGACAACTGCACCGCTGCGGTTGTTCAAAAGCTGCACTGTCACTCGAACCGTGTCGCCATCACGCCGCACTGCGCCCTTGATCAGAAACTCAGGATCAAAGTTTGTGGTCGCATTTTCATCTCGAGTGAAATTCCCCCCAAAGGTGAAGCGTGATGGCGTCGCCAAGACCGTCAGTGCCCGTACCATTGACAGGCGCGCGATTAGGTCTTCACTAATTCCTTCGGCAAAGAAAGCTTGTTCGTGGTCATCACTTAGGTTCACGAATGGAAGGACGGCAATTGCGTGCCGTCCGGCGAGGTCTGGCAAGGCAAGAGCAGGCAAATGTGGTGTGGCCCGACCCGGGTTTAGCCGGTAACCGCGGCGCGACAGGGTCTGAACTATTTTGTGATTCTGGTCATCGATGGCGCGGCGGATGTCGGCGATACATTGAACCAGACTATCGTCGGTGACGAACGTATCGCCCCAAACAGTGTCGATTAGGCTGGCCTTGGTGACGACCTTTCCGGCCTGCTCGGCGAGCAATCGCAACACTTCAAGACTTTGTATGCGCAGATCGACCGGTGCGCCGGATGCATTGGTCAGTGCTGGCTGAACTGGATCAAATCTGAATTCTCCGAGTGACAGAGCGTGATTAGATTTCGCTGCTATTTCGGGTCCGTTTCGGGACAATTCACCTTCTGACATGTCATTCTGTTCCCACTGGTTGGCCCGTTCAACTCAACAATTAATCGCAATAGGCAGACCGCAACACTAATAGGAGAATACCACAATGAACGTATCTGCATATGTATTTGCTCTGATCATGGTCGCTGGCGCTGCCGAGGCGCAATCAGTGATCGACCAACTATGTGGGTCAAATCATGTCAAACAAACCATCGCAAATGACGATGTCACGTCAAATCCAGACGGCTACTACGTGCGCAGCCTGCAAACTCAGCTTAGCCACGGTGATCGGCGCATCGTCCCTGCCGTAGGTAGTGAGTACCATCTCTGCACGCGTCCAGCCGCAACGCCGGATATGCATGCAAACCAAGTGATGCTTCTCAAGAATGGGCGCGTGATCCAATACCTTTTCATTCCAATTGAAGGTTGTCCAAGGCCCGTTTCTTGATGTTCGTTTTAGTTCAAGCAGAGATTGGCCGTGAAGCATTGGTCGAGGGGTTCGGGCTCAGACCTGTCGTTCGCGGCGGGATGAATTAAGGTCTGCTAAGCGGACGAAGCTACCGTTTCATATTGGCTCCTTGTTGGCTTGGTCGTTGGTGGCGAGTAGGTGCCGACCTCAGCCTTGCGGGCAACGAGTAAGCAAGCTTTGTTTGTCGACGCAAATCAAACATTTGAATGCGTGCTTCCGCAGGGATTGTGGTTTTTGCGTGTATCGGTACACTTCTCTCAGTTTCCTCAGTTCAATGAGACAGGTCTAACTGATGACATGATATGTCTGTCTTCGTCCTCCAAGCAGGCGATATTTTCAGCAATGCTTTGCTGCGCACTTTCACAAGCTACTGGAGATGCTGCGTGGGCGGAAACGGCCTGCCCGGGAACGGATATACGCATCATACATGAGGCAGGGCTTAGTGTTTCTGATATTTGCCAAAGTGCGCGCAGGGCCCAGTCCGTACTTCAAGAATATGGCCTTTCTCTCTACGCGCCAATCGCAATTCACGTAGTGAACGAAACTATTAACGATAATGACGATTGCCTGGCAGCTTACCATTGCGATCGGGATGAAATCACGATCCTAGAGCCTCATGCGATCCTAGAGCGTGTCGCTCTAAACCAAGTATTAAAGCTTATCCCAGACACAGAAATAGTTTTCAGCTTGCTGCTCCATGAATTCGCTCACGCTTCGATTTCTAGGTCAGAATGGTCGAACAATGTTTCATTGCTTGAAGATGAGTACATTGCCTATGCGCTTCAATTTGATGCACTTTCCACCGAAGTGCAGGCAAACATCGAAGGGCTGGTTGGACCTGATAGTGAGCCTTCAATCGAGAAGTTAACTGAACTTTTTCTGCTGATGGCACCAACTGACTATGGAGTCTTATCTTGGATGCATTTCAGTCAACCAGAGAACGGACGCAGATTTATGATGCAGTTGTTGCAGGGAACCGCGAATATCTTTGAACCGACGTTACCTGATCATCCTTAGTTGTTCGACTAGGGTTTACGGCTTGGCTCGATCGGGTCGTGCTTTGCCGAACTCCCCCGCTACAACAGACTGAGGTGCTGCTTGCATCCGCTTTAGGATCAAAGCTGCCATCCGGATACCGATGGGGTAATCCTCCCATTATTAATGGGGCCCAGCCGTAGAATTCAGGCGGCTGCTTTCAGTTTCATAGCGGGTGTGATGCCGCCGATGCCCATGTTGGGTCGCTCGTTGTTGTAAGTCCAGAGCCATTCAGTTGCCTGGTCTTGTGCCTCCTCGATGGTTTCAAAGATGTATTGGCTCAACCATTCGCCGCGAACAGTACGATTGTAGCGCTCGATATAGGCGTTCTGTTGCGGCTTGCCCGGCTGAATGTGTTCAAGCTGAACACCTTGTTTCTCAGCCCATTCCATAAGCGTTCCACTGATGTATTCTGGGCCATTATCGACACGAATAGCCTGCGGTTTACCGCGCCATTCGATGATCTGGTTCAGGCTGCGCACAACGCGTTCTGCGGGCAATGAGAAGTCCACTTCGATGCAAAGTCCTTCGCGATTAAAGTCATCCAGCACATTCAGGGTTCGGATCGACCGGCCATCCGCGAGTTGATCAGCCATGAAATCCATCGACCAGGTCTCATTCGGCTTTTCCGGCACCGCCAACGGTTCAGGTTTGTCCCGCTTGAGGCGCTTCTTGGGCTTGATCCGTAGGTTCAGCTCCAGTTCGCAGTAAATCCGATAGACGCGCTTGTGGTTCCAGCCATAGCCTTGGACGTTGCGCAGATACAGAAAACACAGACCAAAGCCCCAGCTCCGCTTGTTGGCAGTCAACCGTTCCAACCAATCGGCGATCTCTTCGTTCTCATCGCTCAGCACGGGGCTGTAGCGATAACACGTCTCGCTGATCTCGAACGCACGGCACGCCAGCGCGATGCTGACGCCAGGCCTTGCGACCGCATTAATGGCCATCTCACGTCTCTGAGATGGCCTTAGCGCTTTTTTCCAAGTGCTTCCTTCAGCAAGTCGTTCTGCATGCTCATCTCGGCATACATCTTCTTCAGCCGACGGTTTTGTTCAGCCATATCCTTCATCTCAGTGATCAAAGACGCATCCATCCCGCCAAACTTGGCCCGCCATTTGTAGAAACTGGCGCTGCTCATCCCATGCTCCCGGCAAAGCTCCGAGACGGGCGTGCCGCCTTCAGCCTGCTTCAACACTGCCATGATCTGCGCGTCGCTAAATCGTCCATTCTTCATCGTAAATCTCCTCAGATATCTTGCCGAGAAAATTCTACTTTTGAACACCACTAAATTTAGGGAGGATTACCATGACAGGTGT
>NZ_JBVCWP010000270.1:0-5147 GCF_057460485.1 Boseongicola sp. | reverse complement strand
GCCAGTTCAGAATGTCCCCCGCTTGGTCAATATCGCAATCGATCAGGAAATCAGGCTGGGTCTTTGCGCAGGCGGTCAGTGCTTGTTCGGTGACGAAACCATGCCCTGCATCGACCGATACCGTATAATTGATGGCCATTTCCGGTATGCCCAGTGACAGATAGGTTTCCTTCAGGGCGTCCATCGTCGCGCGCGCTACGGTGTGGTCGGATTTGCCGTGGAACAGATAGATTCGATCAGCGTCGATGTCATCGAGAGGGTCGATTTTGCCCTGTTCAGCCAACGTCCGCATGCTGGCAATCGCCTCAGCCGGATCGGGACCGTCCCAAAACGGGTTCATGCACACATAGAGCGCCCGCCAGACTGATTTATCGGCACAATTGAATGGCCCGCCTGCAACGATGCCCACCCCGCTGATTGCTGATGAGAATGCAACTTGCAACTGCACCGCCATGAAGGCGCCACTGGACAAGCCGGAGACCGTGGTTGCCGCCGGATCAAGGTTCAGCAACGGCAGCGGATCCGCCAAACTGGCGCCAGGCCAGAGAACGCAACCCAGAGCAACCATCCGAACTCTCTCCAGGAGCATAGTCGCAGGAGACTTTGTTGCGATTTTTCCTGCCGGGCAGTCACGGCGAGTGTCCCCAAAGCTTTTGAAAATGTTCATTCTTGGTCAACCTCTCGACCCAAAGCCAAAGCCCTCGGGCTGAGTGACACCAGGCTCGGCGCGAGCAAGTTTATGCCGCCCTGGGGTAATCTTCGTGATCAGACGGACCTGACCTTCGGGTTCTTTGGACAGTCCTAGCAGACCGGCGCATGCGGGCAAGGAAAACCGGCCAGGCTCTGGACCTGTAAACGCGTCACGACTTCAACAGCAGCGTCCTCCCTTTGACCTGAAGCAACGGATCAACGCGGTTCATCTTCGTTCTGTGCCAAGGTCGGAGGCCTTTGTTGCAAGGATAGCCGGTCTCGCAGGGATTCGTAGGGCGTATGTTCACTGGGGCGCCATGTGCCCATTGCCATTCGAGCCAGCGTTTCAACACTCGCGGATGACATCGCCGGACCAATCACCCACACACCTTGCCCCCTGTCATCAGACGGAGCATTCTAGCGTGAACACAATCGAAAGGCATTTCAAATGAAAGTTGTCGTTATGGGGGCGGGCGTCATCGGCGTTACCACCGCGTATTATCTAGCCAAACAGGGCGCAGACGTCGTGGTCATAGATCGTCAGGTCGGGCCAGGGTTGGAAACCAGCTATGCGAACGCGGGAGAGTTGAGCTATGGCATGACCTCGCCTTGGGCGGCGCCGGGGATACCCATCAAGGCAATCAAATGGCTGTTCATGAAGCGCCGCCCGCTGTTCATCTGGCCGCTGATCAGCCCAACCATGTGGAAATGGTGCGCCCAGATGCTGCGCAATTGCAACGATGACAGCTATCGCATCAACAAGGGGCGCATGGTGCGGGTGTCGAACTATTCGCGCGACGTGATGCCAGAGCTGATTGCCGAGACAGGCATCGAATATGATGGCCGCGCACAGGGCACCCTGCAGCTTTTCCGCACTGCCAAGCAGATGAAGGGATCAAAGGCGGATCAGGAAATCCTTGCCGAATACGACTCTCCCTACGAGGTGCTCGGCCGGGACGCCTGCATAGAGGTTGAACCGGCCCTGGCCGAGGTGCGCAACAAGTTTGTCGGCGGCCTGCGCCTGACCGCAGATCGCACCGGGGATTGCCGATTGTTCACCATGGCCCTGGCCGATAAATGCGCGGAAATGGGGGTTGAATTCCAATACGGACAGTCGATCAGATCCATCGCAATCGAGAATGGCAAGATAGCGGGCGTGGACACTGAAATCGCCGGGCGAATTACGGGGGATGCTTATGTTTGTGCCATGGGCAGCTATGCGGTGAACGTGCTGAATCCCATAGGGGTCAAACTGCCGGTCTATCCGGTCAAGGGGTATTCCGTCACGCTGCCTGTCACCGACGACGCGTTTGCCCCACAATCCACAATCATGGACGAAACCCATAAGGTCGCCATCACCCGCCTCGGCGATCGCATCCGCGTTGCTGGCACGGCGGAAATTGCGGGCTATTCCAACCGTCTCGGCCCGCATGCCACCGATACGGTGAAACATGTGATCGGCGATCTCTTTCCCAAGGGCGGCGACATCTCGCGCGCCGAAGGATGGACCGGTCTGCGCCCGATGACACCAGATGGCACGCCTGTTTTGGGGCCGACGCAATATGACAATCTGTTCGTGAATACCGGCCACGGAACGCTGGGGTGGACGATGGCCTGCGGGTCGGGCAGGGCGGTGGCCGATGTGGTCCTAGGCAAAGAACCGGAGATTTCATTTGAAGGGCTGACGGCGGCGCGATACTTGCGCTGATAGAACGCGCCCTGGCTGCAATCGATCCCTTTGATATTTTGGAGTAACCGTGTCTGTCCTGCGGCACATTGTGATGGAGACACTCATATAGCTGGGCGCGAGGTGTCGTGATGTCCTCAAATGTGGTCGCCCGAAGGCTGTCATTTGCACTTCGCTCTCGCGCATGCCCACAAAACGCCTTGCGGTCGTCGTTTCTACATTTGGAATGCCCCGGCGTCACAGCAGTTAGCCGCGCCGCCGTCCAGCATGGTATTTTTGTGTCGAGTCCAAATGTAAGCTGAAGCCGCACCTATTGTGGCCAAGGACCGTTTGTGGCCAAAGATTAAAGTGTTGCGTCGACCAGTTGAAACCGCCCCGTAGTCAGGTCGTTTCCACAGAATTCAGTTTAGCACTCTGGAAACGGCCTCAATCAGTTCGAGGATCTCGCGTGTTTCATTGTCGACGCGGATCAAGCTGTCACCAACGCGGTAGTAGCTTTGTCCGCGGGGTAGCCTGGGCAAGTTGTATCGCCGCCGATCATAATCGTTCAGATAGTCGTTTCGGTCGTATCTGTCGCCGATCCGATAGATCTTCTTGGCTTGGCCGGGAGGCACGCAAGGCGGGTTTTTCTTGGCCAGCCCCGGTGGACAGTCGCCAATCTTGGATTTCGGCTGCGCCGCAGCTTGTCCGACGGGGGAAAAGGCCATCAACGCTATCAACATAACAGAACAGTATTTCATCCTACCCTCCAAATTGGTTGCTTGATCTGAGCGGACCATGAGCGGCTTCCAAGTGTTATTCAATATCAATCCGTGAAAACCGAAGATATCACATACGATCCAGGCAACCTTGACCGGCCAATGGCAGGACGGTGTCGGTGCCGGTGCTGGTGCTGAGGCGCGGTTACGGCGGCCACCCAAAATCTTGCTAAGTTCTGATCCTCGGGCGAGGAATGGCTGAACCTCTCGTCCCGCAGAGTGGTCAATCGATGGACTTGGGCGAATTGCGGTTCCGAGCCAAGAGTGAACGCGTTCGGGTAGCGTTTACATGGCCTACATGTCAGTGGCCAAGATAGCGCTGAATATATAGGTCGTCGTTAAGTTTTGCGCAGCCGCCCCATTTTCACGGAGTTTTCTATGAACTTACCTTACAGATCTGCACACGAAGAACTGCACTACATCAATCGCGTCGGCTGGCTGCGCGCATCCGTTTTGGGCGCCAACGACGGCATTGTATCAGTTTCATCGCTGATAGTCGGCGTTGCGGCGGCTGACCCCAGCCCAACTGCAATCTTGTTGGCCGGAGCCGCGGGGCTCGCAGCAGGCGCAATGTCGATGGCGGCAGGTGAGTATGTCTCAGTAAGTTCGCAGTCTGACGTTGAACACGCCGACATTGCGCGTGAAAAGCAGGCCCTCATCGACACGCCAGCAGAGGAAGAAGCTGAACTGGCTTCGATCTATCGATCTCGGGGACTTTCCGTTGAAACAGCCGCTCTGGTTGCACGAGAGTTAACCGCCAAAGATGCACTAAGCGCCCATGTGCGTGACGAACTCGGACTTTCCGAAGTGCATACGGCAAATCCCTTGCAGGCGGCGCTTGCCTCTGGCCTCACATTTACTGTGGCAGCAGCACTGCCACTCGCCGCCGCTATTTTGGCGCCAAGCGATGAAATTATCCCAACCGTTGTCATCACGACCTTGATTTGTCTCGCAGGCCTTGGTGCCTTAGGCGCCCATTTAGGTGGAGCACCTAAGCCGCGCGCAACAGTCCGCGTTTTATTCTGGGGCGCGGCGGCCATGGCCATCACCGCCGGTGTAGGAAGCATCTTTGGCGTGAGCCTTTAGGCAGGGCAATTTGACTGGAGCGCTGCCGTCCCTTTACTTAAAATGCACGACCGCTTCGTCCAGCAGAGCTGGGGCGCATGATCGTCGGTCGAAAACTCGTAAAATAGTGCGCCCTGCGCCTCTTGTCTCGGTCTCAACATCGGACATCCCGCGCATGACAGGGCCAGTTGAATCAGCGACCGGTATCCAAATCAACAAGAGCTTTCAACGCAATAAGCCCTTCTATGCAGGTCCGTCGCTCTCGGCCCTTGCCCGAAGCCCATCGCATACGCAGATGCAGCCGTGCAGCTTTCAAGGTGCCGCCATGCCTTTAGCGCCCCGAAATTCGGGGCCCGGCATTGACGGTGTCGCGACTTTCCGACATGCGCCTTTGTTCCCTAACTCCGCTATTTCAGGCGTTTGATCGTCCGCTCAATCAGGTCATTTACCTGCATCGGCGACTCGATGGACGACGAATGGCCCGTGCGCTTGAAAACGGCCAGTTCCGATCCCTTGATCGCCGCATGCATGCGTTCCGATTTACTGGGCTCCGTGGCGACGTCCTCGTCTCCGACCCCAATGCCGGTTGGAATCCTGATCTCGTTCAGAAGATCGCTGCAGCCGTCACGTTCAATCACACCCGCCACAGCCCGCGTGATGCCAATGCGGTGATTGCAGGAAATTGCCTTACCCCACCGTTTCTGCTCTTTCACGCGAGCCGCGTCCTTCAGGAAAGTCTGCCCAAACAAAATGGGCATCACACGGCCAACAACGGCCCACAGCCCTACCCAACGGGCCACAAGGTTGAGCATCCGGTATTTCGGTCCGGTTTCTATCGCCTCAGGGTCGGCAGACGTATTGAGCAGGGTCAGCGTTTTCAACAAGCCCGGGTTCCAAGCGGCCAGCCGAATACCGACAAATCCGCCCATGCTTAGCCCGACAAAGTG
>NZ_JBVCWP010000269.1:0-5156 GCF_057460485.1 Boseongicola sp. | reverse complement strand
GCCGTTGATGCCAAGGCCGCGTCCGCGAGCCAGATGGGACGGTTCGAGACCGAGGTGTTGGCGACGACGGACAATCGCGCTGCACTGGCTGATCTGTCGGGACAGTGGATCGACCGGGTTCATTCCGCTACGCCACCCAAATGGGTCACGCTGGACATGGACAGTTCAGTCAGCCCGACCCATGGCGTGCAGGAGGGCACGGCCTGGAACGGGCATTTCGGCTGCATGTGCTATCGCCCGCTGTTCGTCTTCAACCAGTTCGGCCATCTTGAACGGTGCGCTCTGCGCCCGGGCAATGTGCGCAGCGCCGACGGATGGGAAGAGGTTCTGAAGCCAGTTATCGCGCGATATGCGGAGCGTCACCTGATGCGGTTCTTCCGGGGCGATGCCGCGTTTGCCATTCCCGATCTCTATGAGACGCTGGAAGCCGAGGGGTATTTCTACGCCATCCGCCTGCGTGCCAATCGTGTCCTACAGGGCAAGGTTGCGCACCTGCTCAAGCGCCCGTTGGGGCGTCCGCCGAACCGCGTCCAACGCTTCTACGGCGACTTCGACTGTCAGGCAGCGTCCTGGGACAAACCCCGGCGCGTTATTGCCAAGGTCGAGTGGCATCCGGGCGAGCTGTCCCCCCGCGTCGGCTTCCTCGTCACCAACCTGCCGATGGACCCGGACTGGATCATCCACTTCTACAACCAGCGTGGCACCGCCGAGCAGCACATCAAGAAAGGCAAGCAGGCGATCAACTGGACGCGGCTGTCCTGCAAAAGCATGGCGCAGAACGAGGTCCGGCTTCAGCTTCATGCATTGGCCTACAATCTCGGTGTCTTCCTGCAAGGCACAGACCTTCCACAGGAGATGGCCGACTGGTCGCTGACAAGCCTGCAAACCCGGCTGATCAAAATCGGTGCGAGGGTCGTCCGCCACGCCCGCGCCATCACGTTCCAACTCGCGGAAGTCGCTGTCAGCGGCGATTTGTTCAACCGTATTCTGAAAGCAATCCATCGGCTGCGCGCGCCACCGGTTCCCACATGAGGATGTCAGCATCAAAATCTGAGGAAAAGCGGCTCGATAGGGCTGTCCAAACATGTGCTGATCAAACCGAAAGCCGTGCAGACCCAGCCTACGTGACCAGAAATCACGCTCGACTTGCGCTCCAGATGCCCAGAAACTGGCACGGCGCGCCAAAGAGTCTTGATTGCTACGCAATCGGGCGTCAACATCACAAGGACGGCGTTCTACTTGGGGAATGTCGGCTTAATCAACTGTCACCAAGTTTTGGGCATAGCTCAAGTCAATTCGATCACGTTCTTTCCCACTGTTTTCATCTATCGAGAATCTGCCTCCATGACGAAAAAACCTGAAGATCTGCGCTCTGCCCGCTGGTTTTCACCGGATGATTTACGGTCTATGGGCCACCGAAGCCGGGCGATGCAGATGGGCCTTTCCACCGAAGACTGGGAAGGCAGGCCAGTCATCGCGATCATTAACACATGGTCTGATCTCTCGCCCTGTCACCACCATTTGCGCGACCGCGCAGAATGGGTGAAACGCGGCATCCTGCAGGCGGGCGGCATGCCGGTCGAGATGCCGGTGCATTCGTTTTCCGAGCAATTCCTGAAGCCGACTTCGATGCTCTATCGGAACATGGGGGCGATGGAGGTCGAAGAGACTTTGCGCGCCCACCCGATTGACGGGGCTGTGCTAATGGGGGGCTGTGACAAGTCGACGCCGGCGCTAGTGATGGGGGCGGTTTCGATGGGGCTGCCGTTCATTTATATGCCCGCCGGTGCGATGCTGCGCGGGAATTATGCAGGGCAGAAGCTCGGCTCCGGCACGGATGTCTGGAAATACTGGGATGAGCGGCGCGCCGGCACCATCGACAAGGAACAGTGGGACGGCGTGCAGGGCGGGATCGCCCGATCCTATGGAACTTGCATGACCATGGGTACGGCCTCGACCATGATGTCGATCGCCGAAGGTTTCGGCCTCACACTTCCCGGAGCCTCCTCGATCCCGGCGCCCGATGCGGGACATAAACGCATGGCGTCGGCCTGTGGGCGGCGCGCGGTTGAAATGGTCTGGGAAGACCTGACGCCAGACAAAATCATCAACCGGGACTCCACACGCAATGCCAGCATCGTTGCTATGGCCACAGGCTGTTCCACCAACGCCGTCATCCACCTGATCGCCATGGCGCGGCGCGCGGGCGTGGATTGGGGACTGAATGATCTGGATCAGGTCGGTCACGAGGTGCCGGTACTGGCCAATATCCGGCCCTCGGGCACCGAATACCTGATGGAGGATTTCTTTTATGCAGGCGGCCTGCCTGCACTGATGAAGGAACTGGGCGACAAGCTGGACCTCTCGGTCACCACCGTCACCGGTAAAACACTGGGTGAATGCATCAAAGGCGCGGTGAACTACAACGACGATGTGATCCGGCCCTTGTCAAACCCGGTCTATCACGAAGGCTCGCTTGCGGTTCTGCGCGGAAACCTTGCGCCTGACGGGGCGGTGATAAAACCCGCCGCGATGGACCCGAAATTTCAGGTGCATTCTGGCCCGGCTATCGTGGCCGATAGCTATGCCGAGATGAAGACTATCATCAATGATCCCGATTATCCGATGACTCCCGATCACGTGCTAGTATTGCGCAACGCGGGGCCCCAAGGTGGGCCGGGAATGCCCGAATGGGGGATGATCCCGATGCCACGCGCGTTACTGAAAGACGGCCATCGGGACATGGTTCGATTGTCGGATGCGCGAATGTCGGGGACATCCTATGGCGCATGCGTGCTGCATGTCGCACCAGAGGCCTATGTCGGCGGACCGCTGGCGCTGATCCAGAATGGAGATATCATCGAGATGGACATTCCGAACCGGTCGCTTTCAGTAAAGATTTCCGGTGAGGAAATGGATGAGCGCCGTGCCGTCTGGACCGCTCCCGAACCCCGTTATGAACGCGGCTACGGCCAGATGTTTGCGCGGCACGTCGAGCAGGCGGACAAAGGGTGCGACTTCGACTTCCTGACGACGGAATTCGGCGCGCCGGTCCCCGAGCCGGAAATCAACTGATGATACGTCTTGCGACCGCCTTGACCGGGATATCCGGCTCTAGATCAGGTGCCCGCCAAAATTGGCTTGGCAGGCAACAGCTTACTCTTTGCAGACCGATGGGGAAAACATAAGGCAAGCCCTATGTGACGGATGCTGCACCGCACACATTTCGACGTTAAGGGCGAGTTGCTGCCATTCTCTTCAGGCGCGAGCGCGAAAGGCGATTCCTTCAAAAGCGGACCTACAACTGGCCACGAAACCGCGATTTCCCGCTTGAGCGCTTCTCGGACGCCAAGCAAAGTTCCGCGTCACTCAAACGACCCAAGTGGCGTCCGAGAAACCCGCACCAAAGGAGAAGTTTGGTCCTGTGCAACGGAGGTCGATTTTGCGCCCAAGTAATCTCCCTCAGAGATCGCGTAAGGGGTTGAGGTCCGTCGATACTGGGTAACTTTGAGAATGCCCGCCGTCGGTTTTCAGGCTATATCCGGGGTATTGCAAGTGCTATTCGATCGCTTCGACCGGTCCTCCGGCTTCCTGCCATGCGGTGAAGCCGCCGGGAATGTGCGCAACGTTTATCAGGCCCAATTCATTGGCTATCTCAACTGCGAGAGTGGATCGTTCGCCGATGGCACAATAAAGCAAAATCCTGCTGTTTTTGGCGAGTCCCGCCAGAGGGCCACTAGACCGACAATATTGATCAAAATGTCCGTATGGTGCGTGAATCGAGTTGGGGATCGTGCCGTGGCGGCGGCGTTCGCTCTCTTCCCGGATGTCTACGAGATGACAGTCAACCGAAGGCCACCCTGAAAGGATTTCATCGACCTCCAGCACTGGGACGCGATGTTGCGCGGACATCCTGAGGCCGAGTTTCAGGTTTTCGGGAACTGCCACGTCCATCATTGCTGGGTTGGCGAGATTTAGGTTGTTCATGATCTCAGCATACTCTTCGGCCGAATTTACTTGCAGACGTGGGTTGTTGTGGCGCTCTTCGCCAATCGTGCTGACCGTGTCACCTTTGTAGTCGTGGCCTGGATAGACCACCGTGTTCTCTGGCAGCTTCAGCAAACGCTCAAACAAAGAATGGTATTGTTCATAGGGATCGCCATTCTGAAAATCAGTGCGGCCTGTCCCGCGGATCAACAGCGTATCGCCGGTGAACACCCGATCATCCATCAAAAAACTGTAGCTCTCAGCCGTGTGGCCCGGGGTATGCAGCGCAGTAAGTGTCAAGCCTTCGATCGTCAGCGGATCATTGTCACGCACTCGCATGGACACCACATCGGCTGGAGATTGTTCACCCATTACGGTCGTGCAACGAGTGGCATCGCGCAATTTGCCCATGGCGCTTACATGGTCGGCATGTATGTGGGTATCGACCACCTTGACCAGCTTGAGGTCCAGTTCTTCAAGCAGCTTCAGATAGCGGCTGGTTTGCTCGAAAACCGGATCGATCAGCAAAGCTTCGCCACCAGGCCGACTCGCAAGCAAGTAAGTGTAGGTGCTTGATGTCTTATCAAAGAGTTGTCTGAACAGCATTTCCCATATTCCCCTATTGTCCGCGCTCGATATTTCCAAACGAAGCCGCACCTCATAAAGGCCACTCACTCTAACACATTACGGCAATTCTTGCCAGAACGACGTCGTTAAAGCGAAAGCTGCACTGCGGAGCCAAACAAGGGTGCAAGGGTGCCGTCAGACAAATGCGAACCAGTCTCTCCAAGGGCAATGAAGCTGCCTTTTATGCCGATCTGAGTTGGCGCCACTCGCTGAGAGCGACGGCCCGGTTAAGCTTGAAATTGGCACGTGAATAAAGGTGACGTTCGTGGTTGGAATGATTGTGAATTGAGGCGTCGACGAAGACGAATTTTTTGCAAACTTCGCATGCGCCGGAACCGAAGCATCGCCCGTTCTCGTCGTCGAAACGGCCCCTTTTCATGGTTTGCAAGCAAACCACTGTCAGGCAGCGGGTGTGAATTCTCGGCCCGGTTGTTGAGCCAGCGCCCTGCTTCCTGGCGATCTGCGTTGCCGATGACCTTCATTGCGGCGCCGTAAGACCGCAGTAGATCGGTCACGATGACATGTGGTTGGCCAAAGTGCTT
>NZ_JBVCWP010000268.1:0-5215 GCF_057460485.1 Boseongicola sp. | reverse complement strand
TGTGGGACCAGTTCCGGGACCGCTTTTAGGACCACTTTCGTCAGGTTTGGGCTGTGGTTTGTCAGGTCTGGTGGGTCGTTGGGGGTTGCGCCGGGTGATGCTGCGGCTGAGATTACTCAGCATGGACCAGAAAATGCCTCTCAAGCTCCCCCGCTACGTGTTCCGCCGGGCCAACGGCTCTTTCCGCTATAAAAGGAATGTTCCCAACACCAGGTGCCGCAAGCATCAGCAAGGGCGATCGCAGTAATGTGCCTGGCGATCAGTCGACTGGGAGAAGATGCCCCGCGCCATCAGCTGATGGGCCATGCGGAAACGCTGCTGAAGGAGGAGATTTAGAGAAGGTGGGGGTGCGATCGAAAAAGGTGAGCCTGTGGATATCTCGTAATTAACACTACAAAAACCGCCCAAAAACTGCCCCTATCCGTAGATTCTCATAAATAGCACTACAACGACATCCGTTGACCCGCGCAATCAATGCAGGAGCGCTAAGAGCACAATATCTGCTGGGTCAAAGCACCGCCACCTGCCGGTACGTAGCGCCACGCAATGTGTGCGGTCCATTTGACTTCAGGTGTTTGCGAGCCGCGTTCATCAGTGCTGCATCGGTCAGATGCTCGCGTAGCGCCTCCAGATCCATGGCCTCTCGATCAATATCTTCGATTTCCCAGGACATTCTGATCGCTTCTGCACCCGCCGGGTGACCGGATTGTGTCGGGTAGGTGCTGCCGAGAACTTCTCCTGTAGTGTTGTCGACCAAGAAAGACTCGCCATCTCGGTTCCAGTCGCTGCCTGACTGTGATGGCGGATAGGTCTCGCGAGCTTTTTCGCCAAGAACCTCAAGAACTTTTTCTTGTGCAACCTTCGTGTCGTTCTCCATATTTTTGAAGAAGCCTTCAACGTGCTTCACCAACTCTCTCAACGGCTTTGTATCGCTGAGCCGAGTCGATCGGCATAACGACGCGTGCTCATTTAGCTGTTCGGCAAACCTTTTAGCTTTTGCCACCTCATCATTCGCATGCAGAGCGGCAGGTATTCGGTCCCGCGCAGCCATGAGATCTTCGTGCCTTTTCACCAAACTCTCGTTAGAGTCTTTGATCGTTTGAACAACTGCGTCGAAGTCTATCGCGAAGACGTTGTTTCTACCTGCCATCTCAGGGTTTTTCTCTCTCTTTTTGTTGATCTACGAACAACTAAGCCAGTTCTCGGCTTTAAGGCTGCATGAACACCATGCCCAGCGTCAGGCAAAGCTCGATCGCCAAATCCGAATAGACGGCCTGACCACCAGACGTCATTCGCGGTGGTGCCGCCCACAAAGCGAGCGCGTCATCGCCGATCCAGACCGTCAGATCACCGCGTCGCCGCAGGCTTTCATCGTACTGGGCCAACTAGAGGCGAAGGCTGGGGAAAAGAGCTGCGTGGGTATATCTAACGTAAGATAAACTATACTCGCGCATAATTTATGCTCATGATTGACGCGCATAATCTGAAAGCGTACTCTTGCTTCAGGAGGCGCTCTTATGAATTCTCATACACGAAAGCCCACCAATCTGTCGATGGATGCTATTTTGCTTACAGAAGCAAAAGCATTGAAGATAAATCTGTCTCGCGCCGCAGAGGACGGGGTTCGTAGCGCAGTTGCTGCGGCCAAAGCAGAGCAATGGAAAGTTGAGAATGCTGCTGCAATTCGGAGTTCTAACTCATACGTCGAGAAGCATGGTTTGCCGCTCGATCGTTATCGTCAATTCTGATGCCTAAATATGACGTGTTTCCTAATCCGTCCGGAGACGGTTACCTTTTGGATGTCCAAACAGATCTGTTGAGTGATCTGAACACTCGGGTCGTCGTACCGTTGCTGCCAGCATCAAGCGCACCGAAGCCGGCAACAAGGCTCAACCCAATTTTTAACCTCGAAGGTCAGCCAGTCGTTATGGCAACGCAGTTTATGGCGGCGGTACCAAACGGCATTCTCAAGACCTCAGTTGGAAAGCTCGATGAAGAGTTTGAGAAGGTCACATCCGCGATCGACATGCTAATTCAGGGTTTTTAGGCGATTCAAATCAATACGACTGTCACTTACTTAACATAACCATCCTTGTGCGCTAAGTCAACAATACTGACCTATATAGTGTATTCCCGCAAATTCAGCACATCCCTGTCTGATAGCAGTCATTGATACATGGCTCGTGTGGGTCTAGTCAGCGGGACAAAAAATCAATTCCACGGTGAAAATCCCCAAGCCCTCCCATCAAATGAAAGGGCCAAAGTGGCCGACTTTTAAGCCGCCCGCGACAACACAATGCCGCCGCTACCGTGGCCGAGTATTGCTCCGCCGATTACATCGGATTTGGACGGCTAGATAAACTACCGTCAACACGACTGCGATTGTCCCAATGATGTTGGTAACGATCTGAACTGTTTCGATCATTCGCTTTCCTTCCCTTGAATATTCGAAAGGTTAGACGCACCGACAATCTAAAGATAGATTCGGCTACGATTGGCCGATTTGGAAAACCAGTCACAACTGTCACATGCACTTGAAGTGCGTTTCACTAAGATCAGGTCTTTTGCTTCTGACCCTCAAATTGAACGACCGTTTTGTCCCGCACACGGACGTTTCAGCCAGCAAAAATGCTGCATAATGCACGAAAGTCCGGTTCGACGGGCCGCACCGCAGCATGACGGAAGGCAGTTCAATGTCCGCAAAGGGCCGTTCATGTTGGTCGGGGCGAGATCGTTTGGCAGGATCGCTGCGATGCGGCTAACGGCAGCAAGGAGCCCGAAGCAAACGCTCGATGGGCCCCTGGGCGCAGCGATGCGGCGAATGACGTCTCTGGGCCCTGACTTACCCTCTTCGGACTGATCCTCCGCTGCGAGCGCATTCGTCCGGTGTCAGCCCAATTTCAGCGCAGTGCTTTCCTTCCTGAAGCAGGCAATGAAAGCCTGTTCTCTCGTCAGCCCGGCTACCTTCATGCTTCCCAGCCGGATTCTCGAACTTCGCAAAAATGGCAGCGATCGTATCCATTTTAACTATTCTCGACTTGCGTCCGTCAAAATGACAATGATCGTTGCCATTTTGGCGTGACCGCCCTATTCAGCATTCATATGGCAACGATCGCACGCATTTTGGGAGCTTCGATATGATCGGCACTGCTGTCACTGACCCAGCATCTCTTGGGAGAGCCATTCGTCAAGTTCGTCAAGCATCGAAGATTACACAAGAAGATCTTTCGCTTCAGACTGGCATATCCCGAACTACGATCCGTGCAATTGAACACGGTAAGGAGACGGCTCATGTCGGCCTTGTCCTTCAGTTGTGCAGGGATCTGGGCATGACAGTTATCATTGGCGCGCCGACCAAGGAAAGCCGATCATGACCACGCTGGATGTGTACCTAGAGGGTGCGGACGAACCAATCGGCAAACTGAAATCAGAGCCAAACGAAGAAATATCCTTCTCCTACACGACTTCCGATCTGCCGCACCCCATATCGGTCTCCCTTCAAGTAAGGGAAGAGCCATTTGGTGATGTTGCTACCAGGGGCTTCTTCTCGAATCTCCTTTTCGAGAATGAGATGCGCAACCAAGTAATGGAAAAGCACGCGATCTCCGCAGGTGACATCGTTGGGCTGCTTTACCACCTAGGGACCGATTGCCCGGGCTCAATAAGCTGCGTTCCGGAGGGCGCCGGTCCGGTCAAACGCCCCGGCTTATTGGCCGTAGATTACGAGCTAATGGACGGCTCACCGCAAGTTCCCGAGGCCCTGTCTGATGCCGAAGGGCCGCTCGCAGTGTCGGAAGAGCTCGCTCGTTTCATGACATCACTGCGCGATAATCGCCGGCTGCCGCCGCAGTCTGAGGACCCCTCGCCGCTGGCTGGAGTGCAAGGGAAGATCGCCATGACCCGTTTACATGATGGCCGACTGGCGCTCCCCAAGAAGGGGAGCGGCGCACCGACCACGCATATCCTGAAGGTTCCACAGGCGAACCAAATGCACTCAGTCCGGCAGGAACAGCACGCAACCCGCCTGATGGCTCGCATCCAGAAGCATAAGACCGCGCAGACGTGTGTCATCGGCGAGGGTGATCTCCAAGGCCTGTTGGTCGAGCGATTTGACCGGCGCACCGAGGACGGGAAAGTCTACCGTATCCACCAGGAGGACTTCTGCCAGGCACTCGGGTTGGGGAACACCTTGAAGTACGAGAGAAAAGGAGAGCCTGGCAGGATATTCGATGCCCACGCCGTCGGTCGCCTAATGAATGCGACCGCACAACCAGGAAAGGCGCGGATCGCGTTCTTCGAGATCACACTGGCGAACATGCTGCTTGGAAACTCGGACAATCACGCGAAAAACCACGCCCTGCTCTACACCGGCCAAAGACCCATATTGGCCCCAGCATATGACATCGATCCTGTTATGCTCGACTACAGTGTAACGCACGAGATGTCCTTCCGCATTGGTAGCGCCCGTATGGTGGACGATGTCAAAAAGGAAGATCTCGACCTATTTCTAAAAGCAATCGGTGCCAAAGGGCTGGTGCGCCCGCTTGCGCGGCGCTGCGCCGAAATGATCGAAACATCCATTGCACTAGCCGCGGAGCTCCCGCGCCCCGCCGCAAAGCAACTATCTGATGTGATCTTGCAGCAAGCCTATCATCTCTCAGCCAATGCAGGTTTCGGGATCGATGTGCCAGAATTTGACAATGTGCCTGTGAATCGGCCCGGAGCGTCGGACTAAAACACTACGCAGTCGGGAAAACCTGGGCTCAGGCCCCAATGCGATTTGACGGATCAGCTGGATACGGGCACCTCGCAAACCTACAAAATGAGTGATCTGTTTCGGCTCACAGAAGTGCAGATGGAGCACCTGCGTCCGTTCTCTCCAAAGAGCCGCGGTCGTCCAAGCTGGGGGCGGGTCATCCGCTACCCGCGCATAGCCGTCGTACGGCAGGGCACAAACAGCACTTGCAACGAACGGCAGGAAGGTCCGCGTTGCGGTCATTTGGCCCAAGAACATGCTGCACGATGCACGAATGGCCGGTCTGGCGAAGCTGCGGCGCAGCATCAGATCGACCGACGAGCGGCAGCTAATATCAAGTGCAGAAATCACTGACCTGTCTGTGCCCAATCTCTCATCCCGATTGATGTAATGGTTTGTGGCTGATTGATGAGATTGCTCCATGCCTCGCAAGCTGCATCGACGATGGCATCGTAGGTT
>NZ_JBVCWP010000267.1:0-5235 GCF_057460485.1 Boseongicola sp. | reverse complement strand
TCGTTCCACCACACTATCTATGTGAGAGCAGGGATTGAACCACAATATGCGCCAACTGCGTTGCGAAAGAATCGCACTACCACTCAGCTCTGCCTATTAAGGTTAACGAATATTGACTTATCGACAGGGTCTGTCAGGATTCTAGAAAATTCAGGCAAGGGCTGTTTATTATGAAACTACATGCTTCGTTCTTAGGCGCCACGCTGCTTCTTGCGGCTTGCGGCGGCACCAGTATTACCGGCCTCAGTGGCGACACAGACGACACCGGAGGAGTAGTAGGAGGAGGAGGAGGTGACGACGGCGGTACGACGAACGACGGAACTATTTCCGCAGAGCTCACGCGGGATTTGAGCGTGGCCATTTACGACCCGGACGGTGATGCACTTCTAATCACCCTTCCGCCATTTGACGGTTCCCCTGTGGCCGCAGCGTACATCAGAGATGTCGACCTAGATATAGATGGAAGTGGTTTCGAGGCGTTCAAACTGGAAGAGAATGACAAGGCCCGCCTGTACTATGCGCTGTTCAAGGAAGGCACCTCGACCGTCGTGGCGACGGATATTTATTTCGCAACCTATTTCGGTGGAACGACTTACTCACTAACACAAGGCGGCACACTCCCTACCATAGGAATCACAACTTATGAAGGCGGATATGCCGGCCTCCAAACCCTGACCAACGAAAGTGAAGACGGGCCTACAATCGTCTCTGGCAGTGCTTTAGTTAACGTCGACTTCAACCAATCGGTTATTGAAGGCAAAGTCTACGACACAGCCGGTGGGGAAAGGTTTGTTCTGTTCATCACAGATGTTGAAGGCGGTGAATTCTTTGGAGATATCGTCCCGGGAGCGGAGGACCCCCAGCGGATGGAGTATATGGCGGCATAAATGGTGATACGGATGGTTCAGAATTGGCCGCGACAATGGTGTTCTCGCCGGAACCAGATATTGAAGAATTCGGCGCCTTTATTGCCCCACAGACTTGCATCAGTGGAAAGGGATTGCCTTGCATTACTCCTCCTCCTGATGATCCTGGCTAACGACTTTCAGGCGTTCGCGCGAAGGGCCTGTTCTGGGATAGCAAGTATTGCATTATTTTTATCCATCGCGTGCATGACGCCAGCGGTGGCACAAGAGACGCAAGCCTCACAGCCCTATGAAGTCTCTCCAGTGCAAGCAAAGACAATTGCCCGTCAGGCCTTGGCATTAGGGGATACGGCTTTGGCCGAGGCGATAGCTTCGGCCCTTCTGGAACGTAATCCAGACGATGCGGAAGCCCTGATGATCCGCGCCCTCGTCGCGCGTGCTGCCGGGGAACTTGATATCGCGGAAAATTCCGCAGCGCAGGCCTATCGCGTCTCCGACATCCCGGCCTTGCGCTTTGATGCGGCTTTCCTGATCGCGGACATCAAAGCGCGAAAAGAACACTTCACTCGTGCCCAATTTTGGTTGCGTCGCGCCGACAATGTGGCCCCAGACGACCAACGCCGCGCGGCAGCCACGCGCGCCTATCAAGCTGTGACCCGTCGCAATCCACTTAGTATCAAGCTTGGGTTCACGTTGCGCCCCTCAAACAACATCAACAACGGCTCCACAGAGATTGCCGAGGGCCCATTTGGATTGCCTGGCTCTCTTGACGATCCAATAGCGGCAATCGATGCCAGTGTATCCACGGCATTGAGATACAAGCTCAAAGAAACTCCCGAAGTCCTAACAGAAGCATACGCAAACATCTTTGTGCGTAGAGCCATCCTTGAAAGCGGGTACGCGGACATCGTACCGGGCACCGAGGCCAACGACTTTGACTATGTGTCACTCTCGTTTGGTCTGGAACATAAAACGCTTCTTTTTCCCGACCTTGGTGTAACATCCTTCCGTCTTGGATATGGTGGTGGATACTATCTAAATAAACACTACCAATCCGCGGCGGATATCTCCTTTTCTCAAGAGTTTCGATTTGAAAGAGGTAGCGCGATCCGCGCGGGCCTTAGGCTTCGCGACACGCACCGCTTCGATTCCCCGAGGGCATCAAGCGTGGACACCTCGCTATCACTCGATTATTTCCCTCAATCGTCAGAACGCCTCGCTTGGTCCTTTGGAACTACGTTGACAAATTACAACAGCAAGGCGCCGACTGTCGAAGGCTACCGTGTGGAATTGCGGACAAGAGTTGTTCTCAAGAAAACTTTCTTTGGAACCCAGCCCGACTTGTCAGCGTCCATTTCTTGGCGCGATCTGCCCGAATTCGACTATTTTGGCACACTAGAAAATGGGCGTCAGGACCTGTCCGGCAGTCTTAGCGTTGGCCTGACCTACAGGGACGTGTCGTACTTCGGTTTCCAACCCCGAGCTGAATTTTCTTGGTCACAAACAAATTCGGAAGTTGACCTGTGGGACACCAGGTCGTTTTCATTCGGCATGACAGTCGTCTCACGTTTTTGATCACGGTTCCCATCCGCGCACCGCTGCGGCCCTCGCCAATCCCTCCTAATTGTCCTATCCTTCTCGCCAACCCGCCGCCCGCGCGGCACAAGACGTCACAGGAGAGAACACGCCATGGGCATCGAATATCTACACACAATGGTTCGGGTCAAAGACCTCGACGCCTCGCTCGAATTCTACAAGCTTCTTGGCCTTGAAGAAACGCGTCGGATTGACAACGAAGGCGGCCGTTTTTCGCTGGTTTTCTTAACACCACCGGGTCAGGAAAACGCCCATGTCGAGCTGACCTACAACTGGGACGGCGACGAAGGCCTACCGTCTGATAGTCGCCATTTCGGGCACCTAGCCTACCGCGTCGATGACATCTACGCGACCTGTCAGTACTTGATGGACAATGGGGTCACCATCAATCGCCCTCCCCGCGACGGGCACATGGCCTTCGTACGCTCTCCAGACAACGTGTCGGTCGAGTTGTTGCAGCGCGGAGACAACCTGCCCAAGCAAGAGCCTTGGGCCAGCATGTAAAACACCGGCACTTGGTAAGCACACCACCAACCGGACGCGGCGAGCGGGCGGGTTGAACCCGCCCGCTTAATCCTTTCGCGGCGCGGGCAATAAGCACGGCCTTCGCGGGTCTTGTGCCGGGTATAGCAAATGCGGCCTGCCGCCTCGCTTTGGCGCTTGCGCTCGATGTTTCGGGGTCTGTGGATGGCGTCGAATACGTTCAGCAAATGAACGGCGGCGTCGAGGCGCTTTCGGATCGCGAAGTGCAGGCCGTCCTTTTTGCCACCCCTGAGGTGCCGGTCAATTTGGCGATCTTTGAGTGGTCCGCGTCCTCGATCAGCAGGTCATCGTAGACTGGACAGCCCTTCACAGCCCCGCAGACGTCGAGATGATCCGCGACAAGTTGCTTGGCTGGCGGCGCGCGCCCGAGGCCACGGGACTTGGCGCAGCGCTTGAATACGGAGCCGCGATGATCGCGCGCGCGCCCACCCGCTGGGACCAAACCCTGGATATCTCGGCGGACGGCAAAAACAACGACTGGCCGCTCCCGTACCGTCTGCGCGAAAACGGGCGGTTGGGACGCATGAACGTGAATGCCCTGGTCATCGCGACCGACTTTCAGAGCACTGTTGACCGGACACCCGACGGTGTTGCCGAACTGACAGCCTACTTCAGCGCCCGCATCATCCACGGCCCCGGAGCCTTCGTGGAGGTCGCAAAAGGCTACGCCGCTTATGCCGCTGCGATGAAACGCAAACTGTTTCGCGAGTTGGCGACGCACCCCCTTGGACTGGCGCCATCCGAACTGCCGATACTCACCCCAGACACCTTTCGCCCAACCACGGTGCAATCACAAACATTCATCGTCAACTTCACACCCGACCGCGAATAAATATAGCGGATTTGACCCGTCCAGAACAGTTCGACACACCCGAGCGCGCCGTCGATCGTGTGAATGGGCTCTGCCTCGATCGTTGGTGAGCCTTCCAGCCCTTCGGCGTGGCGCGAGAACAATTCATCAACGATCTCACGCACGTTCCGCCCCTTTTCGGCAAGCCGTACACACAAGGATCGTCGGTCAATTTCGCATCTCTGATGGTGTATGAACCCCATCTCGACGAGCTTTTTCAAATTATAGGATAGGTTGGATCCCTGATAATATCCGCGCGATTTAAATTCGCCCGCAGTCACCTCATGATCACCGATATTGAACAGTAAACGTGCCTGAACCGTGGTGATCTCAGGCACGCCAAGCCGTTCGACTTCCTCCTGATCACGTCAATTATCAACCGGTGCTATCGCTCGATCAAAGCGAGGCTTTCCAGATAGTGTCTCTTAAATGAAAGGGGCGAAGTACTGTCGCTTGCGTTTTGATACATACCCATATTTCAGACCTCTCCATGCTTCTGCTCGCTCATCCGCAGAAGTCGCCGCAAAGTCCGAAAATTGCGTTAACGCGTAAAAAACTCGCACAAAAAAGGTCAGTTTTATCGCTTCAACCCGTCGGCGCGCCCGCCATCACCTTGCCGACAAGCTCCTGATATTTCGAAGGCGTTTCCGCCTGACCACTGATCCAACGATATATTTCTTGATCATTTTCGGACAACAGCTGCTCGTACATATCAAGCTGTGCGTCAGACAATTCTGCCAGCGGACCATCGGAAAACGGGCCCAAAAGCATGTCCATCTCGCGCATGCCACGCCGCCATGACCGCATCTTCAGCCGCTTCAGGCGAATGTCGCGCGTCTCGCTCATACAGCGCGATCCAAAATTGCCGTCTTCAACCGTTTTTCAAGCACACCCATCCGGTCCGCCGCTTGTGCCATCTGCGTCCGCAGGACCCGCATTTCAGTCATCAGATCGACCAAATCCAATTGATCGTCCTCGCTCAAAACGTCCTCAGGCGCTTGCCCGTCGCCCGTCAGGATCCAAGACAGTGACACGTTCAGAACCCCCGCCAGCATCTGCAACTTGTTGGCGCGCGGTTCGGCCATGTCGTTTTCCCAACCCTCAAGGGTCTTTAGTCCAATCCCAAGCTTCTTGGAGAGATCTTTCTGGCTCAAACCTTGCGCCTCGCGCGCGGCCGCCACGCGGTCTCCGAAGGTCGCCGCGTCGTTGGAATACCAATTTTGGTCGGTCAGTTCGGACATCAAATCATCCTAATAGGTTGCAGGGGCGGCAAGCGCTTTCTATGACATTCCTTAACCGCAAACCTTTCTGAGGACGACCATGGCCTTCCTGTCTGCGACACTCGACCGCGTCAAACCTTCGCCGACGGTCGCTTTGACC
>NZ_JBVCWP010000266.1:0-5242 GCF_057460485.1 Boseongicola sp. | reverse complement strand
GGCGTGATCAAGGGCAACCGGGTTAACATTCATTAACTCGTAGCCGTCGGTTTCTCCGTAAGCGGCGCGGCGATGGTTGCGCATGACGCGCAGCATGTGGTCGGCGTTTTTCGCGTGCCCCGGGAAGGCTCCAAGCTCGCCCGCCATTTCAGCGGATGTTGCGTAGGAAACGCCGGTCATGACAGCAGTGAGGGCTCCGCAAAGGGCGCGGCCTTCGTCGCTGTCGTAACTGAAACCCATGTTCATCAGCAGGCCGCCGATGTTGGCGTAGCCAAGACCGAGGGTGCGGAAGTCATAGGACAACTGCGCGATTTCCTTGGACGGGAACTGCGCCATCATCACCGAAATTTCCAGCGTGACGGTCCAGAGGCGCGTGGCGTGCACGTATTCGTCGGTCTGGAATTCGCCGTCCTTATAGAAGGTGAGCAAGTTCATCGACGCCAGGTTACAGGCCGTGTCATCGAGGAACATGTATTCCGAGCACGGGTTTGAGCCCCGGATCGGGCCATGTTCCGGGCAAGTGTGCCATGCGTTAACGGTGTCGTGGTATTGGATGCCGGGATCCGCGCAGGCCCATGCCGCGTGGCCAACCTGCTCCCAAAGGTCGCGGGCTTTGATCGTTTTCGCAACCTTGCCGTCCTTGCGGCGGATCAATTCCCAATCGGTGTCGTCCCTGACTGACTTCAGAAAGGCGTCAGTGACGCGGATCGAGTTGTTCGAGTTCTGACCAGATACCGACGAATAGGCTTCGCTATCCCAGTCTGTATCATAGGTCGGGAATTCGATCGAGGCATAGCCTTGACGTGCGTAATCGAGGACGCGCTTGATGTAAGTCTCAGGGATTGCTGACTTTTTGGCGTCTCGGATGGCGGCCTTCAGTGTTGGGTTGGCGGCGGGATCGTAGGCGCCTTCTGCGGAACCATCAAAAGCAGCGATGGCAGCAAAGATACCATTCAGCTTCAGCTCGTGCATTTTCGAGCCCGCGACAATCGAGGCAACTTTTTGCTCTTCGATTACCTTCCAATTAATGAATTTTTCGATGTCCGGGTGGTCGGCGTCGCAAATCACCATCTTTGCCGCGCGGCGTGTTGTACCACCTGATTTGATTGCACCAGCTGCACGGTCACCTATTTTCAAAAAGCCCATAAGGCCTGAAGATTTGCCGCCACCAGAAAGGCTTTCGCCCTCACCACGCAGCATTGAGAAATTGGTCCCAGTGCCCGAGCCATACTTGAAGAGTCGTGCTTCGCGAACCCATAGGTCCATGATGCCACCTTCGTTTACGAGGTCATCAGCGCAGGACTGAATGAAGCAGGCGTGGGGCTGTGGGTGCTCGTAGGCTGAGTTGGACTTGGTCAGTTTGGCGGTCTTGTAGTCGACATAGTAGTGGCCCTGTGACGGCCCATCGATGCCATAGGCCCAATGCAGGCCGGTGTTGAACCACTGCGGCGAATTTGGTGCGGCGCGTTGTGTGGCGAGCATGAAGCGCATCTCGTCGAAGTAAGCGCTGGCGTCGGCTTCCTTTGTGAAATAACCGCCCTTCCAGCCCCAATAGGCCCATGCGCCTGCGAGCCGGTCGAACACCTGACGCGCAGATGTTTCGCCGACGAAGCGATCTTCTTCGGGCAGCTTTTCGAGAGCTTTGGTATCGGGGACCGAACGCCACAGGAACTCAGGAACGCCCTTCTCCTTAACCTTCTTTAACAACGCAGGCACGCCGGCTTTACGGAAGTACTTCTGTGCGATGACGTCAGAGGCGACCTGACTCCAGGTTGTCGGGACTTCGACATTGTCGAGTTTGAAAACGATCGTGCCGTCTGGATTGCGAATCTCTGAAACAGTGTGCGTGAACTCGAGCGACGCATAGGCGTCTTTTCCAGCCTTCGTGAAAGAACGATCTATTTTCATTAACTTGCCCCGTGGTAGGTCGTTTTAAGAGTGGCGCGCCTTTGGCTTACGCCGATTATTTCGTGCCGGTCAGGGGCGAGGGAACTACCTTGATCGAAGCGTTGCCCGTACAAACGGACCACTACATCGCCCTTGGGGGAGCGTTTTTGATTTGGTTGTCATCCCTGCGCCGTGACCACTAGATATTGTGGCTCACTGACCGACCTGCACAACCTGAAGCAAGAGAGGTGTGGTCGTCAACGGGGTTTTTTACAATTCTGTGAAGTTTTTTGGGTTGACCGGCAGGGCCCTGCCGATAGTGCGATTCTATGCTTGGCGGACGGGTCGGACCGGGCGAAATGCTGGCGCGCGGCCCTTATCCAAGAAATCCTATATCTGCCAAGACGGTAAGGGCGCATATTGAGGTTTTAAAGGCTGAAATGTAGGTGTCGACTCGGCGTAAACCCTTCGATCACGCTTGTTTGCGTTGGAAGTAAAATTAAAAACGGTTAATGCAAATGTGGCGCGAAGGTCGCGGTCAACAGCGGACCTGGTGCTGCAAACTGAGACTCCCCCACATGTAGTGGGTGAATTTCACGATTTGATGGTGGTGGTCGGGGCGGAGAGATTCGAACTCCCGACCCTCTGTTCCCAAAACAGATGCGCTACCAGGCTGCGCTACGCCCCGACGGCTTGCTGATTAGCCGCGTTCTTCGACCGGCGCAATCCTGCAATCGCGTTAATTTTCGACTTTGCAGCCCCAAACTGCATTTTCACCGAATGCAGGATGGCGCAGGACGGTGCCTGCGTCGATGCCAAGGCGCGATGAGAGGCCCGCGTTGATCTCGAGCACGTATTGGATCGCATCGCCGCCATGGATCGCAGTCTGGTCGAGAGGAACGGCGTTTTCGTGGATGCGTGCGACGGTGCCTGTCGCGTCGATGAAAATCATATCAAGCGGGATAAGCGTGTTGCGCATCCAAAAGGCGACGCGTTGCGGGCTGTCATAGACAAAAAGCATGCCGGCGCTGCGGGCCATTCTTTCGCGATCCATCAGACCTTGTGAGCGTTCGGCAGGATCATCAGCGACTTCGACGCTAAAGCGCGCCTGCCCCCAGTCCCCCCGCAGATCGACCTGAGTATCGACGCAAGAGGCATGGAGCGCTGCGGCGGTGGACAGGCAGGTTACAATGCTTAACAGAAATGTCCGGGTCACTCGTCGGGCTTCAGCGCAGATTCCCAACTGGTGACCTGCATCGCCATACGTCCGCGTTTTCCATCGACGACACGAAGCGACACCGCTTCGCCCGGTTGAAGATCGGCCAGACCTGAGCGACGCAGAACTTCGACGTGAAGGAACACGTCTTCGTTACGGCCAAACACATTGGCAAACCCAAAACCCTTGGCCTTGTCGAACCATTTGACCCGTGCAGGTTCAAGCGGCAGCGACAGATCGACCGCTTCCGCGATCTCGCTGCTCATGTCGTCGTCTTCGGGTTCTTCTCCGACCGGTGGCGAAATCGAGATCACCTCCACAGCCTGAACTCCACGTTCAGTTTCCTGTACGATCACCTCAATCCCGGCCGCATCCGCAACCGACGATTGTCCGAAATTTCTAAGCACGTTTGCGTGGAGCAGAATGTCGGGGCCGCCTTCGTTGGCCACGACAAAACCGAAACCCTTAGACGGGTCAAACCACTTAACTGTGCCAGAGACATGCGTCCCTTCTTCTTCGGCTTCCGACATGTTTAGCATCATCCCTCGAGCCTTTGGCCCTTATTAGCGATCAGTTTGGGCCATGGCCGTGCACTAATGCAAGGATAAAGATCGCTTTTTCGAATGATATTGGTCGAATGCCGTCAAGGTGCCAGCCGCGTTGCTTGCCAACCACGCATGCCCTCGCCCTGAGTATAGCGAAAGCGGTCATGCAACCGGAAGGCGCCGTCGGCCCAAAGCTCGATTTCAACGGGTTTGATGCGAAATCCGCCCCAATGCGGCGGCCTTTTCGGCGAAAGGCCTTGTTTAGCGCCCTGTCTTGCCACTTCACCCATTAGTGTGGCGCGGCTTTTAAGCGGGCGGGATTGCTCGGACGCCCAAGCCCCGATCCGGCTTTCGAGCGCGCGGGAGTTGTAATAAGCGTCGGCCTGAGCCCCCTCCTCGCGGGTGACGTGGCCCCTGACACGAACTTGACGACGCAGGGATTTCCAATGAAGCACAAAGGCGGCCATTGGCGTTGCTGTCAGCTCTCGGCCTTTCGCGCTTTCGTAGTTCGTATAAAAAACGAAGGCGTCGTCTTCGATGTCTTTCAAGAGAACCATCCGCACGTTGGGCAAACCGTCACGGTCGACGGTGGACAGAGCAATGGCATTGGCGTCGTTGAGTTCGGTTTTCCAGGCCTCTTCCTGCCAGCGGCGGATGATGACGAAAGGGTCGCTACCTTCAAAAATATCGGTTCTTTCACTCATCGCGCGCGCTCCTCTTGATGCGGCGGTATTCATGACATAGACCCGACGCAGCGTAAACGGGCTGAGGGACAAGGCCATGACCGCAGGGTTAATGACGGGTAAACGCGGCCTCATCATGGGGCTGGCAAACGATAAATCCATCGCTTGGGGAATTGCGAAGGCTCTGGCTGAACAGGGCGCAGAGCTTGCTTTTTCCTATCAGGGCGATGCATTGAAAAAGCGGGTTATTCCGCTGGCGGCCTCGCTGGGATCAGACTTTGTGCTGCCCTGCGACGTGGGCGACGGTGGCAGTATCGATACGTTGTTCGACGACCTGAAAGAGCGATGGGGAAAGTTAGACTTCGTCGTCCATGCCATTGGTTTTTCTGATAAAAACGAGCTTCGGGGTCGCTATGTCGACACCAGCCGCGACAACTTCAAAATGACGATGGATATCTCGGTGTTCTCGTTTACTGCAGTTTGTCGGCGCGCGTGTACAATGATGCCGGATGGCGGCTCTTTGTTGACCATGACGTATTATGGCGCCGAAAAAGTCATGCCGCATTACAATGTGATGGGTGTGGCAAAAGCCGCGCTGGAAGCCAGCGTGCGTTATATTGCCGAGGACCTTGGCAAGGATGGCATTCGTTGTAATGCAATCTCTGCCGGGACGATCAAAACGCTTGCGGCGTCCGGGATTGGTGATTTCCGCTACATTTTGAAGTGGAACGAGCTGAATTCACCGATGCGGCGCAATGTTTCAATTGAGGATGTGGGAGGCTCGGCGTTGTATTTGCTAAGCGATCTCGGGCGTGGGGTGACAGGCGAGATCCATCACGTTGATTCTGGCTACCATGTGGTGGGCATGAAGAACCCTGAGGCTCCAGATATGACATTGGAGCGCAAAGAAT
>NZ_JBVCWP010000265.1:0-5257 GCF_057460485.1 Boseongicola sp. | reverse complement strand
GCCATTCAGGTGGTGGCTTCGGGGAAGGCTGGTGCGGCTGCAACGGCGGATCCTGAAACCGTGCAGGCGATGCGCCCGGTTTGGACGATGCCCGAAAAAGCATCTTACGCGCTGCGTTCGAAGGCTTGGCTTGATTACCAGAACGATGTCAAAGTGACGGATGTTGAGTTGGCCGCACGCGAGGGGTTCGAAAGCGTTGAGCACGCAAAGCGGTACACGACGCTTGGAATGGCCACGGATCAGGGCAAACTGAGCAATATCAATGGCCTTGCAGTTCTTGCGGGTCAACTGGGGCAGGACATCCCGAAAGTCGGCACGACAACATTCCGCCCGCCATATCATCCGATTTCGATGGGCGCGATTGCGGGTGAAGCACGGGGCGATCTGTTCCAGCCGATCCGCAAAACGCCGATCCATGATTGGCACGACGCAAACGGTGCCCATTGGGAGCCGGTTGGCCATTGGCGTCGCCCCTATGCTTTTGTGAAAGAGGGCGAAGACATCCAAACGGCAGTGAACCGCGAGGTGCTGGCAACCCGCAATAGCGTGGGGCTTTTGGATGCTTCGACACTTGGCAAACTGGTCGTGAAAGGGCCAGATGCCGGGCGTTTCATGGATATGATGTACACGAATATGATGTCGACGCTGGCGGTGGGCAAATGCCGGTATGGTCTGATGTGTTCGGAGAACGGCTTTTTGTCGGATGACGGCGTGGTGGCCCGGATCGACGAAGACACTTGGCTTTGTCATACAACGACGGGCGGGGCTGATCGTATCCACGCGCATATGGAAGAATGGCTTCAGACTGAGTGGTGGAACTGGAAGGTTTACGTGGCCAATGTGACGGAACAATACGCTCAGATAGGCGTTGTGGGCCCGAAGGCGCGCGACGTGTTGATAAAGCTGGGCGGGATGGATTTGTCGAAGGACGGCTTGCCGTTCATGCAATGGGCTGAGGGCGCGCTCGGGCAGTTTTCAGCGCGTGTGTTCCGGATATCGTTTTCAGGGGAGTTGTCCTTTGAGATTGCGGTTCCCGCAAGTCAGGGGCGTGCGTTTTGGGATACCCTGTTGGAAGCCGGCGCGGAGTTTCGGATCACGCCATATGGCACCGAGGCTTTGCACATCATGCGCGCCGAAAAGGGCTTTATCATGATTGGCGACGAGACAGACGGCACGGTTATTCCGCAGGACTTGGGACTGAACTGGGCGATCTCGAAGAAAAAAGAGGACTTTCTTGGGAAGCGGGCTCAAGAGCGCGACCATATGACCGATCCGCTCCGCTGGAAGCTTGTTGGGCTGGAAACCCTTGATGGCTCTGTGCTGCCGGATGGGTCCTACGCTGTTGGCGAAGGCATGAACGCCAATGGACAAAGGGTGGTGCAGGGGCGCGTGACGTCGACCTATCACTCGCCGACGCTGGATCGTGGGATTGCCATGGGATTGGTCGAATTGGGGCCGGATCGGATGGGCGAGGTGATGGAGTTCAACCGCGTGGATGGCACGTATGTGCTGGCGAAGATCGTGCATCAGGTGTTTTTTGATCGCGATGGGGATAAGCAGAATGTCTGAGGCAGTGAGCGCATTGGCCGGTTCTTCGGCGCACGGATTTGTCGACGTGACAGAGGCCGGGCTGGTCGGGATGGTCACGATCCGGGGCGATTATGGGAACACGGAGTTTCGCGACAAGGTTGCGACGCTCCTCGGACTGAATGTTCCGGATCAGCGCCAGATGACGACAGGGGGCACGGAGAAGTTGTTGTGGATGTCGCCCGACGAATTGCTGTTGGTGTGCCCACACGGCGAAGCCGACGCGCGCGTTGGCGCCTTGTCGGCGGGGCTTTCGGGCGTCCATCATTTGGCAGTGAACGTTTCGGATGCTCGGGCGGCATTTTGCGTAAAAGGAACAGCGTCGGGCGTGCGTGAAGCGTTGGCGAAACTGTCACCGGCGGACTTGCGCGCCAGCGTTTTGCCCGTGGGCGAGGTGCGTCGCACGCGGCTTGCCCAAGTTCCGGCAGCGATTTGGCTTGAAAGCGAAGACCGCGCTATGGTCGTGTGCTTCCGTTCGGTTGCAGGGTATGTTTTTGACTTATTGACGCAAGCATCCAAGCCTGGGTCGGAGCCAAGGTATTTTTAGCGCTATTTACGGATTTTCGCACATTTAGGCCGACTTTTTCGGCCAGAAGAGTACCGAGTTTAATTGATCGTCAGAAAGGTTGCTCTTGACCACCGGGGCATACCGACACAGTTACACGGCAGAGATAACGCCAATAACAAAGAGGCATGTCATGGCTTTTGCACTTCCTGATCTTCCCTACGCGCACGACGCTCTTGCCGCTAAAGGCATGAGCGCTGAGACGCTCGAATACCACCACGATCTGCACCACAACGCCTATGTCACCAATGGCAACAAGGCGATTGAAGGCACTGAATGGGCGGACAAGTCGCTTGAGGACATCATCAAGGGCACTTACGACGCCAACGCCGTTGCGCAGAACGGCATCTTCAACAACATCAGCCAACTTTGGAACCACAACCAGTTTTGGGAGATGATGGGACCGGGCAACACTGGAATGCCGGGCGCGCTTGACGCCGCTTTGGTTGAGAGCTTTGGATCGGTCGATGATTTCAAATCGCAGTTTTCTGCGGCGGGTGCCGGTCAGTTCGGTTCGGGCTGGGCATGGCTTGTGAAGAATGCCGACGGCTCGCTTGCTGTAACCAAGACTGAAAACGGCGTGAACCCGTTGTGCTTTGGTCAGACAGCACTCCTTGGGTGCGATGTGTGGGAGCATTCCTACTACATCGATTTCCGCAACAAGCGTCCGGTATACCTCACGAATTTCCTCGACAACCTGGTGAACTGGGAAAATGTTGCAAGCCGTATGTAAGCTTTGCAGGCAATTTAAATGAGAAAAGCGCGCCCATGAGGCGCGCTTTTTTTCGTTTTTCGGCGGTTTATTGGCGGCACCTGTACCAGGTCAAAAGAACTGGACCGAGCACGTAAGACTTGCAGATTGCAAAGGCCGGATAGCCAAAATCATGAAGATAGCGAGGAATAAATTCGCTTCTGGATGGAAGGAAAACACCGAGCCTTCGCAGTTGGGATGCGTGAGTTCGGGGTAAGGAAGTTCTGCTGAGTTGAGAGCCGCGAAGGCCAATTGCTGCAGTCTGGATAGGACGCTTTGGCGCTTTTCTCTCAGCTCCCGCTGGAAGCGTTTCCCCAGCGTTGCATTGCTCTATTCAGGAGCGAGGACTACCGTTGCTTCAACAGACGTGGGAGCCAAAAAAGCATGTCATTGGAAACCTACCTTGTCTGTTTGGCTGCAGCCGCTGTGTTTTTCGCAACGCCGCCTGATACCAGCCAATTGCCGATTATCTCGAACAGCATTCGTCACGCATTGCGCCGAAGGTTCTATACGATCGCCGGTGATCTAACGGCGAATTGTTTGCAGATGACGGGTGCGGCCTTTGGGCTTGCGGCTATTATTACAACCTCGGCCAGCGCGTTTGTGTGAATCAAATGGTTTTGAGTTTCGTTGGGTTTGTCGAAAGATCACGCCAGCGACGTTGAGGCCAATACATCGGGAAACGCGTCACGGCTGTTCAGGCAAGGGTTGTTACGTCGATGGCCAATCCGTTTGCGGTTGTCTTCTTTGTTGCACTTTTCCCGCAGTTCATTGATCCGGCCGCACCAGTTTTGCCGCGACTTTTACGGCTTGGGATCACCTATATCGTCGTCGATCGCGTTATCCTATTGATTTGGGGCTGGTTTGGCCTGCGCGCGGCAGGCGCTTTGAAACGCTTCTCGTTTGGACTTGTTAACAAGATTTACGGTGGGCTTATGATCGCGGCGGCTGAATTGCTGGCAACGCCAGATCCTGAGCCGTAACACCGAGGGTTCGCGTGTTGCCGGTCGCTTAAGTCAGTCCACTTTTCGTTTAGCTTTTAGCGCCGATTGCCGCGGTGATTTCCCCGATAGTGTCGACGCTTTGGAAGAGGGCGCGCATCGATGCATCAGCAAAGCCGTGGTTGATGACGTGATCGAGGAGCGCGAGAAGTGGGTTCCAATAGCCGTTAACGTTGAGCAAAATGATGGGTTTGGCGTGCAGGTCGAGTTGCGCCCAGGTCAGGACTTCAAAAAACTCATCAAGTGAGCCCGCACCACCCGGCAGCACAATGACCGCGTCCGCGTTCATGAACATCACCTTTTTGCGCTCGTGCATGGTTTCAGTGATGATCCTGTCGCCAAACACGCCCGAGGGGGCTTCCCGGTCGAGAAGATGGGTGGGAATGATGCCCATTGCGGGGGCGCCAGCGTCTGTGGCGGCTTGGGCCACCGCGCCCATCAACCCGACGTCGCCTGCGCCGTAGACAAGACGCCAGCCTTCGCGTGCGATGAGTTTGCCGGTGTCGCGCGCGGCGTCGAGATAATCGGGGTCGTTGCCCGCGCGCGAGCCGCAATATACGCACACCGAGAAGGGGGGAAGGCGCACGCGGTCAACTCCTTTATGTGAAACGGGTTTTGACCCTTGATAGCGGGGTTGCTATGGTCTCTCAAGCGTGGGCCGCGGAGACGGGACCGATCGCGCAAAGGGATGAGACCCGAGAGGCAGGGGAGAGGCGCGTGAAAGCGACCTGGATTAGTGGTGGCGTATTGGTTGTCGCGCTGTTGGCGCTGGCGCTTTTCTTTGGTTTGCGGGGCAGCGAGACTGAAGATGTTGCGGTGCCGGTTGATGTGCTTGCACCTGCCGCAGATGAGATCGTCTTAGAAAGAACCGAAGTCATACCTGAGGCCGAAGATGAGCCGGCGGTGGTGGCTGACGTTGAGACTGCTACTGAGGCTGAGCCCGTCGAACGAACTTCGCGCGCGGTGTTTGACATTGTACGTGTCGAGCCGGACGGAGAAACCGTTATTGCTGGGCGTGCAGACGCCAATTCAACGCTGACGCTTTTGTTGGATGGGGCCGAGGCCGGTCAGGCAGGTGCGGATGGCGGCGGAAGCTTTGTGGCGCTGTTGTCGCTTGGGACGGCGGATGTGCCGCGAGTTTTGACGTTGCTTGAGCGGTTTTTGGACGGTTCTGAGGCCTTTGCGGATCAGTCGGTCATTTTGGCACCAAGTCCGAAGGTTATTGTGGCCGAAGTTGAGGATGCAGGCGAAGTCGTTGCAGACGAGCTCGCTGCTGCGTCTGCTGGCGTCGAGAATAGCGATGCGGCCACTCTGGTCGAGGATGCGACCACGGCAGTGATAGCGTCCGCTGAG
>NZ_JBVCWP010000264.1:0-5259 GCF_057460485.1 Boseongicola sp. | reverse complement strand
CACGGATATCCGAACGGATGCTGCGACTGGGAAAAGGCAGCGCTGAAAAGAGGGTGGCGTATGCGGTTCTGGAGCTTTGCACCCGCCTCCATGCAAGCGACCCGGCGGTCACCAACAGCTTTCATATACCGCTGAGACAGCAGCAACTTGGTGATTTTCTCGGTCTTTCTTCGGTGCATGTCTGCCGGACCCTGCGCCGACTTGTGGGCCAGAATATCATTTCCATGAAAGACCACATGGACATCAAAATCATTGATATCGCGTTGTTGTCCAAGATAGCTGACGTCGATCCCGGGTCTCTGTCGCAGAAAATCGTTCCGCCGCACCAATGGTCTTGGCGCCCCCTGATGCGCCACCAATCCGGTTGACCTGTGAATTGGTGACATCCTTCCTGTCTGTGTGAGGCCGGATATTTGGCAGGCCTGCGGGTCAGGCGGGGCCGGATACGGAAAGAATAGTTGCCGCCGCGCGGGCCAAGCTCATTTCCTCGTCTGCGGGAATTCTCATCAGGCGCACACTGCTGTCCGACGCCGCAAAATCGCGTGATCCGTCCTGATTGGCCGCCTCGTCTATCTGGATGCCAAGCCAGGAAAGCCCCTTGCAGATGCGAGAGCGCAGAACGGACGAGTTTTCCCCGATGCCGCCGGTGAAAACCAAAGCGTCCAAACCGTCCATCGCCGCCACCAGCGACCCTATCTCGCGCTGGCACCGGTAGACGAAATAATCCACCGCTTCTTTTGCCTCGTCGGCATCGCTTTCCAGCAGGTCGGTCATTTCGTCGCTGATGCCGGACAGCCCCAGAAGACCGGACCGTTGATAGAGCACCTCCTCGACGTCTTTCGCTGACATATTTTCCTGAAGGATAAGGTGGAGAACGACGCCCGGATCCAACGCTCCGCAGCGCTTGCCCATCGGCAAACCATCAAGCGCCGTCAGTCCCATCGTTGTGGCGACGCTGCGTCCGCCAAGCATCGCACAAAGGCTTGCGCCGTGGCCCAGATGCGCAGCGATGATCCGTCCGTGCGCAATATCCGGCGTGTTTTCAGCCAGATCACGGGCGATGTGTTCATAAGACAGGCCATGAAACCCGTAGCGAATGATCCCGCTGGCCGTCATCTGGCGCGGAATTGCAAATATCGAGGCCAAGCGGGGTAACTCATGATGAAAAGCAGTGTCAAAACAAAGGACTTGGGTGATTCCAGGGAAACGTTCCTGCAATATCCGTGCCGACCGCAGATTGAACGGTTGATGGCTTGGCGCGAGAGGCACGAGTGTTTCCAACTGGTTCAAAACATCCGGGTCAAGCAGGACGGGTCCAGGAAACTGCTGTCCTCCGTGCACGATCCGGTGTGAAAAGGCGCGGATTTGATCAACCGGCACTTCGCCCTCAAGCCGCTCCAGCATCACCTTCAGGGCATTTTCCTGCGCAGCCTTCCGATCCGGTGGCGCCAATTCCTCTTCATCCGATTGATTATTGCGCAGATCAAAGCGTCGCCAAGTCATTTCGTTCGGCAATCCTGAGATGCTCAGCCGCAACAACGGGACCGACACCCGGTCTTCTAGGGCAAACACGGCACAACGCAGGCTCGACGAGCCCATATTCACCGTAACGACAAGGCTTTCAGTCATTATGGTTGCCTCTTCGGTATGCGAATTTCAATGAGTGCAAGTGCCAGAGCGAAGCCACGTCCGTCTGCCAAGTGACAGCAGGAAGCGGAATTATCCCTGTTTCGAATATCGTGCTTCCCGTCGCTCCGTCCTCTCCTGAATGGCCAAGTCTACCGACTCTTTGCCCAACCCTTCCTCCGAGATTGTATATGTCGCTAAGGATCATTGTGTCACTTGTGCGTTGCTGCGAGGCACATCAACGCCGCTGAGGCGCGACGTTCACGCGGACTGCCCGCACGACTTGTCAGCGCCAGAGGAATGCGTGCTCCCACTACGACGCCAGCGACTTTCGCATGGCCGAAGTATTCGAAGCTTTTGGCCAGAATGTTTCCGGACACCAAGTCGGGGACGATGAGGACGTCGGGCGCGCCGGCGACCGGCGACTTGATCCCCTTAATCTCTGCCGCTTGTTCGGACACTGCGTCGTCAAAGGCCAGCGGGCCGTCGACCTCGGCGCCGGCAAATGCACCACGGTCCGCCATTTTGCTGATTGCGGCAGCAATTCCGGTGGACGGTATGCGCTTGATAACGTTTTCGACGGCCGAAAGCAGCGCCACTTTTGGAACCCCCACGCCCAGCACGTGAGCCAGATCGATTGAATTGCGCACGATGTCGTGCAACTCCTGCAGATTGGGGCGGATGTTGATGGCACCGTCGGAAATCAGCAGCAGGCGTGGGTGGTCTGGAACGTCTATCACGAAGACATGGCTGATACGCCGGTCGGTGCGAAGATCACGATGCTCTATGAAAGCTCTGAGCAGCGTGGCCGTATGTAGCGAGCCTTTCATCAGGCCCTGCAACTTGCCATCAGCAGCCATTCCGGCGGCCGTTCTGGCAGCGTCCTCTTCGGAGTCGGCAGCGATAATTCTGACGTCCGACAAATCCAAACCTTCAGCTTCCGCGACGTCTCTTATAGATTTTTCCGGTCCGATGAGGACCGGCCTGATCAGGTTTGCGTCAGCACTTTGAAGCGCGCCGATAAGTGAGGTGGCACTTACAGGAAATACGATTCCTGTGGTAAGGCACTCGCCCTCGCGCGCCAGCTCTTCAACGCGATCAAACCGGTCAGACGGCGCCTCGGTGCTGAAATCAACGGGACGGCCCATTGATCGACGAAGATGCTTTGCAGGCGCGGTCACGTCAATGCGGCCCCGGCACAGGTTTTCGTCGCCCTTGCCCGGGCGTATCCGAGTGACCCTGCAATCAAGCCAGACACTGCGCGTAATGGGCTCGGTGTCAATGACGGTAATATGGACATCCACCTGGTCACCAATGCCAGGTGATGCGGTAAATTTGAGCGACATGGCTGTGATCTGCGTCATCGGTCCCGGAAATTCCGTCGCGATCAGCGTTGTGAGCAGACCTGCGCACAGGCCACCCCTTGCAAGGATCGCGCGAAACTCTTCGTTTTCAGCCAACTGATTGTCGATACAGTCGGGGTTCAATTCACTCGCCAGTTCCACATACATTCGCACGTCGCTGGCCGAAATCTGTCTTCTGAGACACGCCGTGTCTCCCGACTTGATCTGCGAGAAAGGCTTGTTTTCCAAATACTTCAAAGTCGAAACCCATCGTTTATCGCCTCACCAATTTGAAGTGGGGCATACTTTCTCCGGTTGCGCAGTTTTCGCCTTCGACCCAAATCGGCATCGCTTGCTGCATCTCAAGAGCCAAGCTCGATTTTGTGGAGCGCGCTGCCTTTGTCCTTCGAGTCTCAGTCTATTTCAAAACAATCGGACATTGTGACCACTGAGACATTAACCTTGATCAATCCAGTCACATGTCTGGATTGTGTCTGATGCAGCGCTTCAACGCGTTGTGCTGCAGGATGCTCTGGCTGAGGCGGACGCTCGACTGGCCGAGACTCTCGCCGATCAGAGCGGACGAACGTTTGCTGCGACGCAGGCGCTCTGTGATGCTGCCGTACGGGTATTGTGCTTTGAAATGATGCTGCGGCTCGACAATACCGGCGGCGACTCCATGATTATGGCCGTGGCCGATGATCTGGTCGCTCGTTCACGCGGCCTCCTCAACAAGGTTGGGGTCACGCCGCCTGAACTCGGCGTTGCGCAGCTGGTTTCCGGCCCCATTGTTTTGTCTCGGTGACGGCCTCCGGTCTCAATTGTCGGCAGTCGATGGAATTGCTCTGAGCGGGATTTCCGGTAATATAGCTGGACTTGCGGATTTTTTGCGAATATTCAGGTTAAATCGAAGTTAGCGATCAAAAAGCAACTGGAATCTGAAAGGATCACTGCAATGAACTTGTCCGACTTCGACTTGATTATTCTTCGGATGCTTCAAGGGAACGCTCGCGAACGATTGGAGACCATAGCATTCGAAGCGGGGATGTCCGTCGCGACCGTCCAGCGCCGTGTGCGCGCCCTGAAAGATGCGGGGGTGATCCTGCGGGATGCCTCGGTGATCTCGCCGCAGGCGACGGGGTATGGGATGAGCTTCGTGATATTGGTGGAGCTTGAACGCGAGCGTATCGATCAGATCGACGCGTTCCGGCGCAAGGTCAAGGCAGAGCCGCAGATTCAGCAGTGCTATTACATCACCGGAGCGGCGGATTTCGCCTTGATCGCACTTGCGCGCGACATGGAGGACTTCCAGAAATTGACACAGCGCCTGTTCTTCGAAGACACAAACGTCAAGCGGTTCAACACTTCGGTTGTAATGGACCGCACCAAAGTCAGTCTGGACGTTCCGCTAAACGACTGATCGTTTTAAACCTGTGTATCAAGAATAATCCGCGGCGGTACAAATGCCGTGACTGCGGGCGGATCATCGTCAAACCTTTCAATTTGCACAAGACATGTCAATGCGCCGGGACCCTGCGCGATGTCCGAGGTCGGGAGGTCTGCGGTCAAAACATTCGCGTTGCCATGTTTGCAGCAGGTCGGGTCGTTTTCCCAATCCGGATCGTACCAGGCGCCAGTGGCCATCATGGCCACGCCCGGCAGCACATTGTCGCTGAGTTTCGCCGCAGAAATGCAACTGCCGCGTCCGTTGAAGACGCGGATCAGGTCGCCGTCTGCGATACCGCGGATTCCGGCGTCGGCAGTGTTCAGCATGCAGGGCTCGCGCCCACTCACTTCGCCGGCGCGACTGAATGTGCTCTGGCCCAACTGGCTGTGCAGTCTGCGCGCCGGTTGATGGGTTACCAAGTGCAGAGGAAAGTTTGTCGCGGCCTTCGAGCCCAGCCATTCCTGCGGCGCGCGCCAGACCGGATGTCCGGGCATTCCATCCAGGTCAAAAGCCGCGATGGCCTTGCTGAATATCTCGATCCGGCCAGAGGGTGTCGTCAGCGGGTGTTTGTCGGGGTCGTCGCGAAAATCCTTGAGCATGACCATCGCTTCTGAGGGAACGTCAAACGACAAGGTTTTGTTTTTAATAAAGGTTTCGTAGTCCGGTATCTCCGGTCTGCTATTCAACCTGCTGCGGGTCATGTCGTAGAGATGGTGAAGCCACGCGGCCTCGTCACGTCCTTCGGTAAAGGCGTCCTTGAAGTTGTCGTCGGAACCGTCCGCCGGGGCGAGGCGGCTTGCCAGTTCAGCAAAAATATCGTGGTCGTTTCGGGCCTGTTCGAAT
>NZ_JBVCWP010000263.1:0-5292 GCF_057460485.1 Boseongicola sp. | reverse complement strand
TCTCGGCCGACAAAGCCGACAGCGACTTCATGTCGGCGTCTTTCAGAACCGGAGTGAACAAGCCGCCCTCAATCGCCACAGCGACGGCCACATCCGATGGCTTCAGCTTCAGCGTCCGATCACCGGCCCAGACAGCGTTCGCGTCTGGCACCTGCTGAAGCGCAATCGCGCTGGCTTTGATGATGAAGTCGTTGACCGACAGCTTCACGCCCCGAGATTCCAATTGCTTGTTCAATTGGGCGCGGAATTTCAGCAATGCATCCAGCTTGATATCGCGGCGCAGATAGAAGTGCGGGATCGTCTGCTTGGCTTCTGTCAGGCGTGCGGCAATCGTTTTGCGCATGCCGTCCAGCTTCACTTCTTCAAACTCGCGGCCCTGATACATCTTCAGAACCTGCTCGGTGCTTGGACCCGTCGATGCTGCCGCCGCAGGAGCCGCCGCTTTCGGAGCTGCCGCCGCAGGGGCTGCAGTCGCGTCTGCATTCTCAACATCCGCTTTCACGATCCGACCTTTGGGGCCTGATCCTTTGATCTGCGCAAGGTCGAGACCTTTGTTCTTCGCGATCCGGCGCGCGAGTGGCGAGGCAAACAGGCGTGAGCCATCCGCTGCAGCCGGGGCCACCGGAGGCGCTGCTGCCGGAGGAGCCACTTCAGCCGGAGCAGCTTGTGCCACAGGGGCCGCCGCTGCCGCAGCAGGGGCCGCAGCCGTCGCGCCAATGTCTTGGGCGCTTTCGCCGTCTTCCAATAAAATCGCAATTGCCGTGTTCACCGGAACGCCTTCGGACCCTTCGGCCACCAAAATCTTGCCGATGACGCCTTCGTCTACGGCTTCGAATTCCATCGTCGCTTTATCGGTTTCGATTTCGGCCAGAAGGTCACCAGACGCGACCGTATCGCCTTCTTTCACAAGCCACTTGGCAAGTGTGCCTTCCTCCATCGTAGGGCTGAGGGCGGGCATCAGAATTTCGGTTGGCATCAGGCTTCCTCCGCAAGTGTTATCCGGTCGAATGGCCGCTTAGGCACGGACCCGGAATGTCGTTTGTTCAGCGCGGCCTCAACAGCCGCGAAATGTTTCTCAAGCCAGGCATAGACCTCGCCATGTCCCGGCCGACGGCTGATCCCCAGCATCTCCATCACCAAGCCCTCCGGCACAAAACCCGGGACGTCGATCCCGTTTATCTCGGTCGAAATACGATAGGCTTCGCGGGTCATGTCGATGCCGTGAACTTCCATCTTACCGGTACGTCACAGCCTTGACCGCGTCGATGACTTCCTTTGTGGATGTCAGCGCCAGCTTCTCAAGGTTTGCAGCATAGGGCATTGGCACGTCTTTACCCGTACACGCCAGTACCGGCGCATCCAGATAGTCAAACGCCTCGCGCATGATCTCGGACCCGATATGGTCCGACATCGACGCAACCGGCCAGCCTTCTTCAACCGTCACGCAACGGTTCGTTTTTTGAACCGAGCGGATCACCGTCGCGATGTCCAAAGGCCGCAAAGTGCGCAGGTCGATGACCTCGGCCGAGATACCTTCTTTGGCCAGTTCGTCGGCAGCTTGCAGGGAATAGCTCATGCCGATGCCCCAAGAGACGATCGTCACATCCTCGCCTTCCCGCCAAATGCGAGCTTTGCCGAACGGAATCGTGAAATCATCCATCTTCGGCACATCAAAAGACTTGCCGTATATCATCTCGTTTTCAAGGAACACGACCGGGTTCGGATCGCGGATTGCCTGTTTTAAAAGACCCTTCGCATCTGCTGCCGAATATGGCTGCACCACGTAAAGCCCAGGAACAGATGCATACCACGCCGCGTAATCCTGAGAGTGCTGTGCACCAACCCGCGCCGCTGCCCCGTTTGGGCCACGAAACACAATCGGAGAGCCCATCTGGCCGCCCGACATATAAAGCGTCTTGGCGGCCGAGTTGATGATCTGGTCAATGCCCTGCATTGCAAAGTTCCACGTCATGAACTCGACAATCGGACGCAGACCGCCCCAAGATGCACCAACCGCAATGCCGGTAAAGCCGTGCTCGGTGATCGGTGTGTCGATCACACGCTTTGCGCCGAACTCGTCCAGCAGGCCTTGGGAGATCTTGTAGGCGCCCTGATATTCGGCAACTTCTTCGCCCATTAGGAAAACAGTGTCATCACGGCGCATCTCTTCGGCCATCGCATCGCGAAGGGCTTCACGCACGGTTGTAGGCACCATCTCGGTGCCGTCCGGGTAGTCGGGTTCGACCGATACTGACGCTTTGGGCGCTGCAGGAGCCGTTGCCACTGGGGCAGGGGCTGCGGCAGGGGCTTCAGCCGCAGCCGCAGCAGCCGAGACCTGAATGTGGTCGGCGCTTTCGCCTTCCTCAATCATCACAGCGATTGGCGTGTTGACGGACACACCCTCGGTGCCATCGGGCACAAGGATCTTACCCACAATGCCTTCATCGACGGCTTCAAATTCCATCGTTGCCTTGTCGGTTTCAATTTCGGCCAGAATGTCTCCGGACGAAACGGTATCGCCCTCTTTCACAAGCCATTTTGCAAGTGTGCCTTCTTCCATAGTCGGGGAAAGCGCGGGCATAAGAATTTCAGTTGCCATGTCGTTGATCCTCCCCTTATGCGTTCTGCGACGCGTCTGCGTCGACGTAAATGTCTGTCCAAAGCTCGCTCAAATCGGGCTCCGGGCTCTCTTTTGCGTACTCCGCCGCCTCATTCACGATCTCCTTGATCTCTTTGTCGATCGCCTTCAGCTGGTCCTCGGTCGCGTCACCTTCCAGCAAGCGCTTGCGCACCTGCTCGATTGCGTCACGCTCTTCGCGCATCTTCTGCACTTCTTCGCGTGTGCGATACTTCGCCGGGTCTGACATCGAATGGCCGCGGTAGCGGTAAGTCTTAACCTCAAGAATATATGGGCCCTTGCCGGATCGGCAGAATTCGATTGCGCGTGCACCGGCTTCTTTCACCGCCAGCACATCCATGCCGTCGACTTCTTCGCCCTCGATGCCGTAGGCCGCACCACGCTGCCAAAGCGACGGTGACTTGGTCGCCCGCTTGACCGAGGTTCCCATCGCATAGCCGTTGTTTTCAATGACAAAAATAACAGGCAATTCCCAGATTTCGGCCATGTTGTAGGCCTCGTAAACTTGGCCCTGGTTTGCAGCGCCGTCCCCGAAGTAGGTGAACGTCACGCGGTCATTGCCTTTGTATTTATCCGAAAGCGCCAGTCCCGCACCCAGTGGCACGTTTGCGCCAACAATCCCGTGGCCGCCATAGAAGTTTGCGTCCTTCGAGAACATGTGCATTGAGCCACCCTTGCCACGCGAATAACCGTCCGAGCGGCCGGTCAATTCGGCCATAACGCCCTTCGGGTCCATCCCGCAGGCAAGCATGTGCCCGTGGTCGCGATAGGTGGTGACGCGTTTGTCGCCTTCCTCGGTGTTGGCCTCAAGGCCGACAACTACCGCTTCCTGCCCGATATAGAGGTGGCAGAAGCCGCCAATCAGGCCCATGCCGTATAGCTGGCCCGCCTTTTCCTCAAACCGGCGGATAAGCAGCATCTCGCGGTAAAATTTCAGGAGTTCCTCTTTCGAGACATTCGATTTGCGCGTTGCCCGCTTTGCGGCCATGGACGACTTCCTCCCTAGGTGGTGCAAAATAGTTCAGCGTTAAACCATTTCCTACACCATGATTTTGCGGAAAGCACGCGCAAATGCGTCGCGGAGCAGAAATGCCGTTATGCGCGGTGCGCAAGGGTGGGCGAGTGCTTATATTGCCAGCGAGTATTGCTCATCTGAGGGGCCGTTGTGAGCTCGGCTTGGACATTCGACACTTTCGGCGGAAATCAGACCTTCGTTGCAGGCGCCTTTACCAAACAATACGGCCCGTAGTGCGTTCCTCACCCTACCATAAAGACATCGTAACGCGTTGATTTTCCATGTATTTGGTGGGAGCACGCCTGTATTCCTTTGATCGGATCAACCTTCGCGGGCCATTTCAAGACCACTCGATTTCGCGCGTTCTTGAGCGCCACACGCACCAATTCAACAGCGTCATCGTCCGCTCCAACGATCTCGCGAACTTGCCGTAATTCGCGCTTCACCAGCGCTGAGTTTTTACGTGGAGGATGCATTGGATCAAGCAGGATTGCCTCGCAAGGCATCTTAGGCAGCAAATCCTTGGCATCTCCCTTCAGAAGCGTCATGCGACCAATAATCTCGCGAAATTCGCCTCCCTCTTTGAAGGCTTGATCCATGCCTTGAACCAACAAAGAATGCATTTTTTCTGACCGTTCGATCATGACGACCTGTGCTCCCAGCGATGCCAATACAAATGAGTCTCGTCCCAAGCCCGCCGTTGCATCAACAATCATTGGTGTTTTACCCGCGCGCAATCCCATTGCTTTTGCCAGCGCTTGCCCACGCCCCCCTCCAAACCGAAGTCGATGTGCGACCGCGCCGCTGACGAAATCAACCCGCAACTCCCCAGAAACCTGCGTCATACTCGGTTCATCGCCATTTCCTGCAGAAGCTTCAAAATTCATAAATAGATTTTGCTAATTCTTGAGCAATGTCCAATCTATGTCCAGTTTTTGTCTCTCTCCGCATGTCCTGCCCAATCAATCGCGAAATCAAAGAGCGCAAAAATAGCGAAAGCTATGACCGGAAGACTTCGGCGAAGCGCCAGAATGTCCACAAAGCTGACAGCCCGCCCCCTAATTCAATGCAATCTCGTCTGACCGGATCAGGCCAAGAATATCACGCGCCTGCTGGTCGAGGAGATCAAGATCAAGGTAGTCATCCGACATCCGCTTTGTCTTGTTTTCAAGACTGGCAACCTCGACGGCCAGACGGTCTTTCTCAAGAGCCAGGGAGGCGGCTTCGGCATCTATCTGGACACGGCGGAACAAGCCAAAGTCTCCCTGCACGCTGGCAAATGTGAAATACAGCCCAAGCGAAAACATTGCCGCGAAATACACGACGACACCGATTGAGGGTCGCTTTGGGGTGGTGCTCATTTACTGCCTCTGGTTGCTCTCTTACGGAGCGATTGTTTCGATAATGTGACACAACCGACGCGGACTGGGAATTCCTTTTTTAGGGCCCAAGCACGATTTCGCCGCCCCCTTTCAGGCGCGGCGGTACATTCTGACATCAAACGGCGCTATCAGGTAATCGAGGCGTGATAAATCTCGTCGATGGCGCTTGCGATTGTCGTGTTGAAGTCCGCGTCTGACTGTCGTGCCGACAGGCCTTCACTAAGCGCGCGGCTGAACGATGCTATCATGCCGGTGTT
>NZ_JBVCWP010000262.1:0-5296 GCF_057460485.1 Boseongicola sp. | reverse complement strand
ATTCAGTTACGGGCTGACAGCCCGGCTTTTTTTGGGCCTCAAAAGGCCTTGAAAGTCATTGTTGTCAGCGACCGTTCGATACCGTCGATGGTCAACACGTTTTCGTTCACCCACTTGCCTATGTCGACACCTTCAGGCGGATAGATCTGAGCCAGCAAATCCCATTCGCCGCTGGTGGAAAAGAGCTGCGAGACAATTTCCCGATCGTACAGCGCGTCGGCAACCTTGTACGCCGTGCCGGGCTTGCACCGCAATTGAACAAAAATCACATTCATCGATCTCTCCTTGGATGTCACGAAGTTCCTTGAGCGAGCCTAATGTTTATGCGCTACAATGCAATCCGGTTTTCACTTTATGCGCAGGACATTGCGAAATGACGGACTGGGATGATGCCTTCGACAATGTCGGACATGTTGCCAATGCGCAGGGCTATTTCGACTTATGGCAAACCCGCGCGACTGAGTTCAGGCGCGACGCGCAAGCTGAACTGGATGTGCCCTATGGGGCAGAGGACCGGCAGAAACTGGATCTCTTCTGGCACGATGGCGATCCCAAAGGTCTGGTGGTCTTCGTCCACGGCGGATACTGGACCAAACTGGACCGGACTTTCTTTTCTGATTTAGCAGCCGGCCCTCTCGCTCACGGTTTAGCCGTTGCAGTTCCGTCGTACACTCTGGCGCCTGCGGCTCGCATTAGAGAGATAACGCTGGAGATCGCGCAGGCTATCGCCTTTGCGGCGACGCGCGTGGCGGGCCAGATCCGTTTGGTCGGTCATTCTGCCGGCGGACATTTGGTAACCCGTGTGATCAGTGACAAGACATTGTTGGCGAAACCAATCCAAGACCGCATTGCCAAATCCGTATCGATCAGCGGGCTACATGACCTCAGGAACCTTTGCAAAACCAAACTGAACGAGCAGCTGCAACTTACGACTGAAGAAGCGGAAATGGAAAGCCCATGCCTCGCCACGCCCTTTCACACCGCCAACGTAACGTGCTGGGTCGGAGGCGACGAGCGGCCGGAATTCATTCGGCAGACTCATCTGCTGCAATCGCTTTGGCAGAAGAGTTGTCGGATCGATGCATTCGTCGAGCCGGGGAGACACCACTTCAATGTACTCGATGGCCTTAAGAACCCCAGAGCACCTCTGACGCAATCCCTATTAGGATGATGTGAGAGCAATGCGAACCGGTCTCCGGTATCAAGATCGGCTGCATTTGGATGCAGGTCAATGAGGGTCTTGCGAACCTGACGTCGCGGGTCTTGGCCTCCGTAGAGACCTATTCTGGCCAAGCCCCGACAGAACGAGAGGTTGCGCGATATTATGCGTGCCTTCCGCTTTTACGCTCTAGGCCGCTGTTGTCTGCGCGAGGATCGAATGGCAGGCAGGGCCAACGAGCGGCTTCGTCCGCAGAATGTTCGCGATGCGCGTGCCGAGCGATCGCTGATCTGGGTGATGCTCGGCACCATTGAGCGGCACTCAGAACACCTTCCGGCCGGACCTGACGCTCTTACAGCACATGGTCTTTGCCTGTCAGCCGCAAATCGGGCAGGCTTGTTCTGGCACCCCTTTATTACGGTGCCGAGGGGGCGGTGGACTATTATGGTACAGGATTCTGCCTAGATTGCATTCTTGCTTGAACCCACGACGATCCGGCTTCGCGATCTGGGTGTCGAGCACTCTGTGCCGCTTTGAGCGGTTGTTTTTGGGACGAGCATCTCGAGATGATCGACTGCTTTGCCGCGCGCTGGAATGTAAATGGCACGGCCCCGGATGTAATCGCAACAGCCGTGAACATATGTGCAGAAGCAGGTATTGCACCCGGCCACGCAGCCGCTTTTGAATCAAAAGGCTAAACTGCTTTCGCTACTATCAGGTTTGCACTGCGGTTTGTGAACTTCATACCCATTAAGCCGAATAGTTTTATTTTCTTTGATCTTCTTGCGCCTGGGCACGATTTCAAAATAGTTCTACTGTCTTTACAGAAACCGTGTCGCATACTTCTTAGGTCTCCCTTTCCGCAGCTTTCCTTGTAGTGATATTAAATCCCGTATAGTTTGCAGCACGTGCGAGACCAAAGCGCACAGATTTGATCTGACTGATGAAGGTCCGATGATTACCAGCCACGCGGTCCATTTGCAGCATTTACGGACGTTGAAAATGACGCCGCAATTGCGGCAGGCGATCGGGATGCTGCAATTCAACAATCGGCAGCTTGCGGCTTTTTTGGCGATTCAGGCGGCCTCAAATCCATATTTGGCAATTACGACCGTCGGAGACCCGCCGACTTCGCCCAACGGTGTCAGTGCCGAAAATGGCGGGGACAAACCGAACCAGCGCCATGAAGTGCCCAGCGGCCCTGCCGGTCAGAATTCCGCAGCCTCCAACTGGCGGGAAACGGAAGAGGGCGTGGCTTCGCCCGCTGACGGGCTCTACGCGCATGTCCGGCACCAGATCGATCTCTCGATCCGCGATCCGCGTCAGAAAGGGATCGCCTATTTCCTGATGGAAGCACTCGAGCCGAGTGGCTGGCTCGGGCGGCCGTTGGAAAAAATCGCCGGTGAAGCAAGATGTACTATCGAAGAGGCGGAGTGCGTTCTTGATATCTTGCAGGGCTTTGAGCCTACAGGCCTTTTTGCGCGGTCGCTTGCCGAGTGCCTGCGACTGCAGGCGGCAGAGGCGGAAATATTGACCGATCTTCTGGCGCTGGTGCTCGATAATCTGGAATTGGCCGGACGGGGAGAGATAGACCGTCTTGCGATGCTCGGCAAAACGACGCCCGAGGCAATCATGGAGCAGTTGAAAGCGATACGACGGTTGAACCCGAAGCCGGGCGCGGCGTTTGACGGCGCTCCGACGGCGATTGTTCCACCAGATCTTGTTGCCCGCGAGGTAGATGGCGACTGGCAGGTCGAACTGAACCGGTCGAACCTGCCGGCAATAACGATCGAGAAAGATATCAGGCCCGATGCTTCGGAAATGCCGCATGGCGTCGACAAAGCGCTTCTGCTTTCAGAGGCTCAATGGCTGGAAAAGGCCGTCGCCCGCCGAAATGTCACGACACTGACCATCGCCGCCGAAATCGTGCGGCGCCAAACAGGGTTCCTTTCGAGTGGCCCGGCGCATCTGGTTCCCCTGTCCCTGGCCGATGTCGCAAGCACTGTTGGTGTTCACGAAAGCACGGTCAGCCGGGTGACGGCGGGTCTGATGATGGAAACGCCGCGCGGAACACTGCTAGTGCGCGACTTTTTTAGCGTCGGCTTGTCGAACGAACAGGGTGGAGACAGTGTTTCCGCGAGTGCCGTGCGTGATGAGATCCGGCGCGTGATCGGTCAAGAAGGCGCCGACCATCCCGTTTCGGACGCGGCGCTGGCCGCACACTTGAAGAGCAAGGGCGTAGCCGTTGCACGCCGCACGGTTGCCAAGTATCGCGAGATGCTTCAGATACCGGGATCGGCGGCACGGAAGCGCCGCGCCCGGCTTTCGAAGAGCCGGGGCGCCGGTTGACGCACAGCCGGACCCACCGCTCGGATCGCGCGTGTAATGTCTTTGTGTGTTGCGTGTGTTTCGCGCAAATTGGAAAATGTTTCCCGCGCCCTTAATTTTCCGAGGCTGCAATTGCCTGATTAAAATAAGAATTTTGGCCGTGCAGCATAAATGAATATTTTGGCACGGTACTTGCATGTAGTGTTGCAACCGTTGCGGAAACGGGATGTCGCGGTGTCTAACCTGCGAAAAACTATAGGGAGAAGTGAAAAATGAAGACATTACAGAAAGTTCTGTTGGCGTCTGCGATGGCGCTCAGCGTGGGATCGCCCGCCGTACAGGCCGCCGAACTGGTTGTCGGCTTTACGAGGGATGCAGACACGCTCGATCCTGCAAATCACCGCAATCGGGAAACGGAAACAATCATCCGCAATATGTATGACGGTATTCTGACCCGCGACAGCAACATGAAGGTCGTGCCACAGATTGCGGAATCCTACAAACAGATTTCGCCAACGGTTTACGACTTCAAGATTCGTTCGGGCATTAAGTTTCACGACGGATCCGACCTTACGGCTGAAGACGTCAAATTCACTTTGGACCGCATGAATGAAGAGGGCGGAATGGGTGACGGTGTGACCAGCCCGCGCAAGAGCCTTCTTGGCCCTATCGCTTCAGTTGAAGTGATCAATGGCGACACTGTCCGCATCAACCAGAGCGAACCTTGGCCAATCCTGCCGGCCATGCTGCCATTCCAGGAAGTTGTCTCCAAAGCTTTCGTCGAAAAAGTCGGCACGGCCGGCCTGGCGACGCAGGAAAACGGCACCGGCCCGTTCAAACTGGTCGAATGGCGCAAGGGTGACGCGGTCATCATGGAACGGTTCGACGACTATTACGGCGGCGCTACGGCCATTCCCCCGGTGGGCAAAGCTTGTGTCGACCGCGTAATCTTCAAGGTCATTCCGGAAAGCGCGTCGCGCGTTGCCGCACTGCTGGCAGGCGACGTTGATATCATCAACGAATTGCCGACCTTTTCGATCAAGCAGGTCAAAGACAATCCGAATACCGACGTCATGACCGTGAACGGAACCCGTAGCTTCTTTATCGCGATGAACACGCAGGGCGAGATTTTTGACGACCTGAAAGTGCGTCAGGCGGCGAACTATGCCATCGACAAGAACCTGATCATCGACAAGATCCTCGACGGCAATGCAGCCCCGATCAACGGCATTCTTTCCCCGGACGCTTTCGGCGCCAGCGATCTGCCGTCCTATGACTACGATCCGGAAAAGGCCAAGGCCCTTTTGGCTGAAGCGGGTTACCCCGACGGTATCGACATAACCATGGATGTCGAAGGTGCCTTCAAGGATACCGCCGAAGCAGTGGCGTCGCTGCTGGCCAAGGTCGGTATCCGCACCAATGTCGCGGTGGGCGAGGGCGCTCAGCTTTCTGCCAAATGGCGTACGAAGGGTGAGCCCAAAACCGGCGATATGTACTTCAGCAGCTGGGGTAATGGTTCGCTCGATCCGTTCGACATTTTCACACCGACGCATCGCACCAATGACCGGGGCAACTCGGCCGGGTATTCCAATGAAAAAGTGGATGCTCTTTTGGATGCGGCTGCCGTTGAACTCGACAGCGAAAAACGTGCCGGGATGTACCACGAGGCAGAATCGATGATCAACGCGGACCTGCCTTACGTCTATCTTTGGGTTCCGAAAGACATTTACGGTGTCTCGAAGCGCCTGTCCGGCTGGAAACCCAGTGCCGACAGCCGCATTAACCTGCACGACGCCTGCGTCGAGTAAT
>NZ_JBVCWP010000261.1:0-5318 GCF_057460485.1 Boseongicola sp. | reverse complement strand
CCTGACCAATACGTTCGTCACCATAACTAAACCAGGAACCCGACTTTTCGACGACGCCAGCCTTTACACCGAGGTCGAGCAACTCCCCTGTTTTTGAGATACCTTCGCCGTACATAATGTCAAACTCGACCTGTTTGAACGGAGGGGCGACTTTGTTCTTCACGACCTTCACGCGGGTCGCGTTACCCACAACTTCGTCGCGGTCCTTGACCGCACCGATGCGGCGGATATCGAGACGCACAGATGAATAGAATTTCAGTGCATTACCGCCTGTCGTCGTTTCTGGTGAGCCAAACATGACACCGATTTTCATCCGAATTTGGTTGATGAACACGACCATGCATTTAGAACGCGAAATCGAACCGGTAAGTTTACGCATGGCCTGGCTCATCAGACGGGCATGAACGCCAACCGAGCTGTCGCCCATATCGCCTTCAAGTTCGGACTTTGGCGTCAATGCAGCAACCGAATCGATAACTATCATGCTGACCGCACCAGAGCGCACTAGGGTATCGACAATCTCTAGCGCCTGCTCCCCGGTATCCGGCTGCGAGATTAAAAGTTCATCAAGGTTCACGCCAAGCTTCTTGGCATATTGTGGATCAAGCGCGTGCTCGGCATCGACGAAGGCACAGACGCCACCCTTCTTTTGCTCTTCGGCAATGCAGTGCAATGTCAACGTTGTCTTACCCGATGATTCCGGGCCATAAATTTCAATAACCCGGCCCTTTGGCAGACCGCCAATACCAAGTGCGATGTCCAAGCCGAGCGAACCAGTTGAGGTCGACTCGATTTCCGGCAGTGAGTTTTCGCCGCCAAGCTTCATAATTGAGCCTTTGCCGAACTGCCGCTCGATCTGTGCGAGCGCCGAATCGAGCGCTTTGGCTTTATCGCTTGCTTTCTTGTCCGTCATTTTCAGAAGTTCTGCCGCTGCCATTGGTCCTGTATCCTTATTTCATAGCCACGCGCGCGCAGCAACGATCCTCGTGTTCTCTTCTTGTTCTTCTGTCTGTGTATGAGACCAAAAAGAGAACATTTCAACAACTTTATTCAAGATGTCTCAAAGTTTGAGGTCAAGATGAGGTTACTCATACCTGTCGGCATGACGGAGCTATCATAATGAATCGTAGACGAAGTTCGTTAACTGGTTGAGTGAAAACGGCTTTGGCAAAAACACCGAGTTTGGTACGCGGCACTAATATTCTGCGAGGCTTTCTTTGGCGTATCCTATGCCCCTAGGGGAAATAGTTTTTGAGCCGATGTGTTGTCCGAAATAACCATCCCGTCCAGCGCAATCTTGAGGATCGACGCCGGTAGCCCATCCAGAACATCCGGCGACATCGCAGCTCCGGTCGCATCCCCGACGTTGCTACGTCAGTGGATCCTGTCCCATGCTGCCCGCGCGTCTTTGGGATAATTTCAATGTGCCAAATAATATTAAGAGGGGCGGTGCGATGCGCCCTAATACGGATCAGGCCCTCTGCAGTCGAAATATCTTCCTGCGCGTGGCCAGAACAGTCTGCAAGGCCCAATAGTCGCCCCGTCATATCACCAGGAATCACCGGAGCCGGATTCACATGGGCAACATTGACGATATCGCGCGCCCGCAAACGTCCCGAATCACGAGTAACCGAAGGATGACAGAGGCGGCCTAGAACCCTGCACCGCCCCAAACGCAACGATCATTGGCGCCCCATGAGGGCCGGCAAGCGCCAGCATTAATGTGAAGGCCGACAGCACGATCAATGGGGACGGTCGCACCACCTCCGAAATAAACGGGGCCTCGCTGTCATGTGTCGTTATGTCTGGCACACTGCATCTCGATCCCGAATCTAACCGGTTCAGAATCGTTTAAAGTAGAAAACCATTTCTAAACATTCAGGCGAAACTCTTAAGAAAAGGTCGCGGCGGGGGGCTGCAAAACATTAAGGTAAAACCCATCCCCTCCATCAAGCGGCGTCAACACAAGGCGTTCGACGCTCCTCCAACCGGGATGCTCTGCAAGAAAAGCATCGACCGAAATGTCGTTCTCAAGGTCTAGCAGCGAACAGGTCACATAGGCCAAATAGCCCCCTGGACGGACAAATTCTTTCGCAGTGTTCAGTATTTCCACCTGTAGGCCTTGAAGCATCGCTAGAAACTCGGGTGTCAGGTCCCATTTTGCGGCAGGTTGGCGCCTCCAGGCTCCGCTTCCAGAACAAGGCGCGTCGCACAAAACCAAGTCGAAAAGGCCGGACACTAAGTTCACGACCTCGATGTTTGCGCGCGCACGGTCTGTACGTTCAGGCAAATTGGACATGCGCTTGGCGTCAGTGTCATAGGCGACAATGTGCTTGGGACGGTAGGCCGCCATCGCCAAAGCTTTGCCACCACCACCCGCGCAGTAATCCAGCACATCCGCATCTTTCAGATAAGTGGCCAGACGATCCACAACCGCCTGCGAGGCCGCGTCCTGCATCTCGAACCAACCATCTGCGAAACGGGACAATGCGGTCAAACCCCGTGGCGCGCCGCCAATTTCAACGCCCGTCGGAGTCAAATCCGTGGTCTTAGGATCATAGCCGTCCTCTGAGAGTTGCGACAACAACGCGTCACGATCCGTAACAAGAGTGTTTGCACGCAAATGAACAGGTGCCCGATGCCTTAAAAGCGCAAGCACATCCTCGGTTTTTGTTCCAAGACTGCGCTGAAGATGCGACCAAAGCCAGTCCGGAACATCAAGGCGCACCGGATCGGGGGCGTCGCACGCCTCAGCCCCTTGAGCCTGTTCAACGTCGCTTAAGGGGGCAGGCCCATACCCAACGCCATTAAACAAGGTTAACGGATCAACCTCAGCGTCCCGCAGAGCGCCCAACATCAAGTCGCGACCAGTCTCACCCCCACCAAGCCAGCTGACGGACCGCTTACAGCGCAAGACACCAAAAACATGATCACGAACCGCAGCACGATCCTTTGATCCCGCGAAGCGGCTGTGTCGAGCCCAACCCGTCAAAGCTTTTTCGACAGGGGACCCCGATTGGATCCCGTCTAGGATTTCGATTGCCGCCTGAACGCGTGCTGCCGGTGTCATGCCCTGTGCTCCTTATGAAAACCTGCGCCTTGGCGTGTGTCAAATGCCACCTCTCCGCGCAAGCCTTAGGGGCGTGGCACAGGTATCAGTTTTGCAGAAGTAACTGGGGCCAGTACACCGGGAAGTTGTCCAGCGTTCGCGCCGACACCAAATTCGGCTTCCCACATCGCTTGGGTCACCTGAATGTCCGGCAACACTGCGCGTGCAAACAGCGCAACATCAGCGTCAACCGCGCGCGACACCTCAGGCATCACGAAAATCTCGGACAAAGGCGCTGTGGCAATCGCCGGAAACGTCCTTGAGAATGCAGGCGGGCGTGGATCGCTCAAAGCCAGCGGGCCATGGGGTGCCAAGCTTGAGGTCGGCACGAACTCCCCAGATTGGGTCGGGGCCGGGACTTCGACCATTGCAGCGGTGATCCCCAATGCTGGCTGCAGGCCAAACGCGGGCGTCACCGAAGCATCGGGGCCGCGCGACATCGGGGGCAAAAGAGTAAAGAAAGGCATTGCCACCAGAGCCACAAGACCGACACCTAAAAAGAACGGCATGCCGGCGGGCTTGTCCTTTGAAAGTGCAGGCACAGACTGCGCGGCCTCTTCGGATAATGTGAGAGTCGTGTTTTGCTCGTTTGCAGCCTTCAGCCACGGGCGGCGTTTGGTCTTTGGACGCGCAAGCGAGATGGGGTCCACGAGATCCGAGATTGGAACGAACTCCAGCTCGCGATCAAGCGGTGTATTTGGCTTGGGATCAGGTGCCAGAAACCTCGGATCATCAAACAAACTATCAATCGGCGGGCCAGTTTTTACAGGTTTTACAACCGGCGACGTTACTGCAATGCTCGGGGCCTCAACCTCGGGCTCAATCGCTGGTGTCGTTGGAAGCTGTTCCGCTTCCGAAGACCAGTTTCGGGCATGATCCGGCACGGGTGGCACCGCTACCGAACGAGGATCAACCGGCTCGGGACGCTTGTCCTTTAGCACTTTTTGAAGCGCATTCATGCGGTCGTGAAAATCCAGCCCATCGTCATCAAGCGCACGCTGGTGCTCTTTGGCAGCAAGCGAGGTCTCTGCCTCTTCTTCCCAGGGCTTGCGCGGAATGCGCTTGGGCCTATCTTCGAGGCCCTGCTGTTTCAGCGCTTCTGCACGACGTGCGCGTGCTTCATCGAGACGCGCCTGCCAGCGCGCATCGTTGTTCAATTCTACTACTTCATTATGACCGGTAACCGGTTCCGCCGCCCGTTTTGCCATGACCCCTCGCAACACTCACACAAATACGCCGCCCTCCACCTTGGAGAGCGCCTGCCAAATGTTGCCTCATCGCCCGTTAACCAAACCGGTAATTCGGGCTTTCACGCGTAATCTGAACGTCATGAACGTGGCTCTCTTTGAGCCCTGCGCCAGTTATTCGCACGAACCGACAGTTTTCTCGCATATTTTCAACAGTTTCGCAACCTGTGTAGCCCATTGCCGCACGGAGCCCGCCAATCAATTGATGGATTACGACAGACGCCGAGCCCATATAAGGCACCTGACCTTCGATGCCTTCGGGCACCAATTTGTCGCTAGCCGCATCCTTTTGGAAATACCGATCAGCTGACCCGCGCGCCATCGCCCCAAGGGACCCCATTCCACGGTAGCTCTTAAAGCTACGCCCTTGATATAGAATGACTTCTCCAGGGCTTTCGTCAGTTCCTGCCATCATCGAACCGACCATTGCACAGGACGCGCCTGCCGCGATTGCCTTGGCAAAATCGCCAGAATACTTAATGCCACCATCGGCGATGATCGGCACGCCTCCGGCGCCCGAAACCGCGTCCATGATCGCTGTTAACTGTGGCACACCTACACCAGCCACCATGCGCGTGGTGCAGATGGATCCGGGGCCAATGCCAACTTTTACAGCGTCGGCACCGGCGTCGATCAAGGCGCGTGCGCCCTCTGCCGTCGCCACGTTTCCCGCAATAACCTGCACATCGTTCGATATAGACTTCGCCCGCGTCACGGCGCGGGCCACACCTTCGGAATGTCCATGCGCCGTATCAATCACGATGATATCAACGCCGCTATCAACAAGGGCCTCGGATCGCTCGAAGCCTGCATCACCCACAGTCGTCGCGGCAGCCACACGCAGACGGCCAAGGTGGTCTTTGCACGCCTGAGGGTTCAACACGGCTTGCTCGCTGTCTTTCAGCGTCAGAAGGCCGGTCAGCACGCCCTGTCCGTCTGTTACCAGCAACTTCTCGATCCGG
>NZ_JBVCWP010000260.1:0-5399 GCF_057460485.1 Boseongicola sp. | reverse complement strand
CACCATTGCATAGTTTTCCACGATCAATACTTCAGGCAGGATAAACAATTGCATCAGCACGAGGATGAAGACCAGATTTTTGCCGGGAAATTCCAGCTTGGCAAACGCGAAACCGGCCAGCGTGGTAAAGAAGAACTGACCGATCAGCACGATTGTCACTAACAGAAACGTGTTTAGGAAATATCGCAGCCAAGGCGCACCCGCCCAGGCGGTTCGGAAGTTATCAAGCGTCCATGCGCTGGCCACATTGAAGTTCACCGCATCCGAGGAGGAGTGAAAAGCCGCCCAAAAGGCAAACAGCAATGGTGAGATCCAGATCAATGCCAGCAGGAGTGCACCTGCAACTTCTATATAGTGAGATAGCCGGTTCATTGGTAATGGGTCCTGCGGTCAAGGTAAAGGAACTGGATTGCAGCGACTATGCATAGGACGGCCAGCACGAGTATTGTCATTGCAGCTGCGTGGGTTGCATCAAAGAAGGCAAATGCCATTTCCCAAATATAGTAAAGGATAAGTTTGGAGGCGTCAGAAGGCCCGCCCTTAGTTAGGATAAACAAGTGGTCAATCAACTTGACGGAATTGATCATCGCATTGACCATGATGAACAGGGTTGTCGGCATCAGCAACGGAAACACGATACGTCGCGTATAGGTCCAGCGGCTCGTGCCTTCGATATCAGCGGCCTCTTTGAGGTCCTCGGGGATCGTCTGCAATGCGGCGAGATAGAATATCATGAAGAACCCCGCCTCTTTCCATATTGTAACGATAATGATTGCCCAAAGCGCGGTCTCGGGTTGTCCCAGCCAGTTCACCGATGGCAGGCCGAACAGCGCACCGATCTGATCCAATACACCAAGGCCCGGCGTGTAAAAAAAGAGCCACAAGTTAGCGGCCGCGATCATCGGCAAGACCGTTGGCGTGAAATAGGACGTGCGCACAAAGCCGCGCAAAGGAATCTTGGAATTGGCCCAAAGCGCCATCGAGAGTGCGATGGCGATAGAGACCGGGATCGTTATGGCCGCATAGAAAAGGTTGTTCTTGACCACAAGCCAGAAGGTTGGATCGGCAAAAAGATCGGCATAGTTTTCGGAACCGACAAATTCACTCGGATTGCGTCGCGTACCACGTGAAAACAAACTGGACCAGAAAGTCGAGGCCGAAGGGTAAAAGGCAAAAATCGAGAGCATAACCGCTGCGGGTGACAGAAAAAGCCAGCCATAGATCGCTTGTCTGCGTCGTTCCAGGTTAACGTGTTTGCTCATGATTGTGCGCCTTGTTTGGGGCACCGGCCCAATTAAAGAATTGCAGCCGGTGCCGTTTAGGTAATTAGCGATAGTCTTTCAGGAGACGTTCTGCCGCTGCTTGCGCTTCGCTCAGTGCCTCATCCGGGCTCTTGGCCCCGGTCAACGCCGACTGGATGGCGTTGTTCAGCCCGTCACGCACGCGCGCCGTCTCAAATGTCGAGAATTCGGCAACTGCGTTTTCAAGCTGATTGCGGGCAACCAAAGCAGGAGGGAACTCTTGAGTGTATGCTTTGAGTGCCTCGGTTTCATAGGCTGCAGGGGATACGCCCATATAGCCTGTGGCAATCGACCAGGCGGCCGCCTGCTCCGGCGACGTCATGAACTGGATCAGCTTCACCGCAGCCGCTTGCTCTTCTGGCGTGGTATCCTTGAAGATGTAGAAGTTTCCACCGCCAGTGGGCGACCCTTTGCGCACATTTGCCGGCAACTCCGCGACACCAAAATCAAAGCTGGCGCTATTCTTAACGGCAGTCAGATTCCCCGTTGAATGCCACATCATAGCCGTTTGTCCTTCGAGAAAGGCCTGGCGCAATGTGCCCCATTCGACCGTTCCGGTAGGCATAATGCCATGTTCCACAGACAAGGACTGCCAGAACTCCAACGTATCCACGACAGTTTCGTCGTCGAAAAATGTGGTCAATCCATCGTTGGACATCACTTCTTTGCCATTCTGGATGGCCAGCGCCTGAAACATCCAATACGGATAACCTGTCGATGGAATCATCAGCCCGTAGGTGCCATCCTTTGTCAGCGCCTTCCCTACGGTAATAAGTTCATCCCAAGTGGTGGGCGGCGCTTCCGGATCAAGTCCCGCAGCGCGGAACATGTCCTTGTTGTAGTAGGCGACGATTGTCGAGCGCTGGAATGGAATGCCCCAGGTTTTTCCCTCGATCTGGCCATTCGCCATCAGCGCCGGGTAAAAGCTGTTGAGCCATTCTTTGTCGCTCACCACGTCATCGAAAGGCAAAATCAGATCCTGTTCAATCAAGTCATAGGCATCGATCGAAAACATAACTGCAAGCTGCGCAGGCTCGCCCGAATTAAGCGCCGACAAAGCGCGCACGCGAGTATCGTCGTAGTTGCCGGAATAGACCGCGTTGACCTTGATGTCAGGGTTTTCAGCCTCAAAGCTAGCGACGATTCCGTCAACCACCTCGGTCAAGGCACCCCCCACGGCTATAGGATAATACATAGTCAGTTCGGTTTCGGCGGCGGCCGGTAACGCAATGCTGGCCGCAAGTGCCGCCGACAAGCTGAGTTTTCTTATATGTTTCAATTATTTATCCTCCCTTGGATGTTTGAATGTATGGACAGATTAGCGTCCTGAGATACGTTCGCCTGCTTCGTTAAATATATGCAGATCTTGGTCGTTGAATGTTACATCAATGCGCTGTCCCGCCGGAACAAGCGCAAGGCCTGGCCGCAACACCGTCAATCCGACAGCGCCCGTGTGTTCCAGTCCTATCAATGTCTCTGAACCGAGGAATTCGGCTTCGCTCACACGGCAAACAAGTCGTCCCTCGCCTTCTGGGACAATCGAAACATTTTCCGCGCGCAGCCCGACCGTAAATCCGGGCTCCAAGCCATCCACAATATTGGAGTCAATCAACGCCATTGGCGGCGCACCGACGAATTCCGCGACAAAGGTATTCGCCGGCCGGTTATAGAGGTCGTCCGGGGAGCCGACTTGCTGAATCCGGCCGTCTTTCATCAAGACAACTTTGTCGGCCATGCTCATCGCCTCTGTCTGGTCGTGGGTAACGTAAACCACTGTAATACCAAGGTCACGTTGCAGTTTCTTTATGTCTTTGCGAACAGAGTTGCGCAGTTTTGCGTCAAGGTTTGACAACGGCTCATCCATCAGACACAGGCGCTGTCCTGCAACAATGGCGCGGGCGAGAGCCACTCGTTGGCGTTGTCCACCGGACAACTCGCCCGGCTTGCGGTCCTCGTAACCTTCCAGCCCGGTAATCTTCAAAGCCCTTGCCATCTTGTCGGCGCGCTCGGCCCGTGGAACACGGCGAACCTTCAGTCCAAAAATGACGTTTTCAGCCACCGAGAGATGTGGGAATAGAGCATAGGACTGAAACACCATCGACAGGTTGCGGTCCGACGCGGCGCTGGTCGTGACGTCGCGACCATCGATCCAAATTTTGCCTTCATCCGGCAGCTCGAGACCCGCCAAAAGGCGAAGGGATGTGGATTTGCCGCATCCCGACGGCCCCAAAAGAGCGACAAACGAACCCTCTTCAATTTCCAGCGATATATCTTCAACACCTAGTTGCCCGTTCCAGCGTTTGGCGACATCCTTTATTACGACAAATGGTTCAGCGGTCATTGTTCTTCTCTTTCTGCCAGCAACAGCCGGTCACCCAAATCGTTGAGGAGCGTATCAAATCTTGCATCGGGGCGCCGATCGAGGATCACGTGATCCATATCGTTGATATTCTCGCCCACTGCCGGAGCCATGCGCCCGAACTTCGAACTGTCAAGGACCAGCATGGACACCTTCGAATTGTCGCGGATGCATTCGCGTGCACGGACTTCAGCCGAATGAAACTCCAGCAGACTACCGTCCTCATCCACGCCGGCGACACCAAAAATTCCAAAATCTGCGCGGTAACGTCCAAAAAATTCCAGAACCTCCTCGCCCAGTATGTCCCGGTCGGGAAGCCGCACTTCACCACCAGGCAGAATGATGCGATTGGACAGCTCATCACTGAGCACCATCGCGGCGCTGAGGTTGTTGGTGATAACAGTCAAGCCCCTTCGACGGCGCAGCTCCCGCGCGACGCTAAGCGGCGTCGACCCAATTGATATAAAAATTGTCGCCCCGTCGGGGATCAACTCAGCAGCAGCTACGCCGATATTGCGCTTGCCGATCAGATTGGCTTCCGCGCGCTGGTCAAATGGTGTGTTTAGCTGCCGCTCGTTCAATTCAATGCGTCCGTGGCGACGGCGCAAGGAGTCACCCTCACATAATTTATCGAAATCTCGTCGGATCGTCTGCTTGGACACATCCAGCACTTCCGCCAAAGCACCCACAGAAACCGCCCCACGTTCCAAGACAATTTCTCTGATTTTATTGCGCCTTATCTGCTTCTTTTTTGACATGGACATCTCTCGATTCGCAGTAATAGCGTAAGTCAGCCAAACAAACAAAACAACAAAATTATGCGCATTTTAGAGGCATATCGACTATACCTCTGACTTAAACTGCGTATTTTTCAAAATTTTTGTTGTTTTGTCTTTATTTTATGTAACTTTTGTGATTTAGCAGTGATGCAGAGGTTCCCGCCAAAACGGGTCCCGTGAAACTCCATTCTGATCCACAGGTGCTTTCAAGCCATGCTAACGACCCCTGAGATTTTTGAGCGATACCAGCAGGTAAAACCCCGGTTGCCCAAAGCTGTAACGCAGTCAGGATTCCAGGACATCTCATCCCTGATCGACATTGCTGATGAAGCCTCTGCATTTGTATTTGACGCTTTTGGAGTACTCAACGTAGGAGAGACGCTAATCGAAGGCGCAGACCAGCGGTTGGACGAATTGCGCGCGATGCAATGCGAAATTCGAATACTGACCAATGCATCAAGCTATGATCGCGCTGGTGCGGTTGCGAAGTTTCAGCGACTTGGGCTATCGATTAAGGATGAAGAGATAATCACAAGCCGCGATGCAGCGCTCGCCGCGCTGACCCCTGATCACTGGGGCGTAGTCGCCGCGCCAGAAGATAGTTTGGCAGATATCGGGTCAACTTGCCAACGTTTGGGAGACAGAGCAAAGGACTATGATCAGGTCGATGGTTTTCTGTTTTTGTCAACTTCCGGCTGGACACCGGCGCGCCAAGAATTGCTATTGGCTTCGCTCTTAAACAACCAAAGGCCGGTGATGATTGCCAATGCCGACCTTGCCGCACCGCGGGATAATGGGTTTTCTTTGGAGCCCGGTTACTTTGGTCATCTATTGATTGATCGCGGGATCAGTGACGTTCGGTTCTTTGGGAAGCCATTCCCGGAAGTTTATGAATTGGTTGAGCAATCCCTTGCGAATACACCTCCGGAACGGATTATTATGTGTGGCGATACATTGCAT
>NZ_JBVCWP010000259.1:0-5421 GCF_057460485.1 Boseongicola sp. | reverse complement strand
CGAGGTAAAGCCATGCCAGCCCCAAGAAATAACAAACATGCCGTTGGAAACAAGGGCGGTGGACGGAAGTCCACCTACAAACCCGAGTATGCTGAACAAGCACGGAAACTCTGCAATATGGGGTTTACTGATGAGCAGCTCGGCGAGTTCTTTGGCGTAACTGAGCGAACGATCAACCGATGGAAGCTCGAACACGTTGAGTTTATGTCAGCCCTTAGCGTAGGTAAGGCGCATGCTGATGATATTGTGGAGCGGAGCACGTTCATTGCGATCAATGGCTTCACGCGCACTGTACGTGAGACCGTGGAGATCGACGGCGAGAAGCGGCTGAAGGAGAAAGAGATTTACTATCCGCCTAATCCGGCTGTTGGCATAAAGTGGCTCGCAGCACGTAGGCCAGAGACTTATGGACAGAAGCCGGAGGGCGAGGGTGCAACAGTACTCGCTGAAGGACTGAAAGCTGCTCTGTTAGAGATGACACAGAAGTCACGTGAAGCGCGGGCAGAGCGCAGACGTCTTGCAAAAGAAACTTCACACTAGCGGACATCCAGGGACGAGCCGACTGTGAGCGGATCAAGCAAAGCAAGCTACGGGAAGGCAACCAATCAACGAGAAGCGATCGCCTATCATGAGGCTGGGCATGCGGTGATCTCGATGAAGCTCGGCTACAGGTGCCTATACGTCACGATAGTTCCTGACGGTGACAGGTTGGGTCATGTTTGCGGTGAAGACCCATTGATTGTCGGTCGCGCCAGCAAGTTTCAGGACGCGATAAAGATCCTCGTGGCTGCCAGCCTTTCTGAGAGTAAGCACTTCGGCCTCGCGACATGGGGCGATGCCGAAGATCGCTTGACGGCGAACAAGCTCGCTCTCCTGGCCTGCAACCATGAAACTGCGCAAGCCGAAGCTCTCATCGATGGAATTGTCAGCGAAACGAGCCAACTGTTGGAGCATCACTGGCCAGAAATCGACGCCCTGGCTCAGCGACTACTCACGCAAGGGCGAGTGAATTTCCTGGATAGTGAGGGGCTGGGCACTGCCAATCCGAAGTCCGCTTTGCCCCCGTAAGCAGACATCCTCAGTGTCAAAGTCAATGTCCGTTAAGTGCCAGAAGCGGACCTCTGCCCCTTGAGAGTGTAAGCAGCTACGTCGAATTCAATTTCAGTATCGGCGCGACGCGCGAGCAGCGGAGCGGTTACAGTAATAAGGTGCAGTCAGGTGACATCCTTGCGAGGAAGCGGATAATCTCCGCTTTCGTAAAGCAAGCGAATTTGGCGGCCGTCGAACCTTTTCTCTTCGACCTCAAGGTAAGTGCCCAAGAGGAACTGAGACGGAAGCTCCTCCATAGCGAAGCGTACAGCTTCAGCGGCGACCTCGAATCGTTTATAGGTTACGTGTCCCACACTATGCTTACCGGTCCTGGCTGGATAAAGTTCCGCCATCGCCGTATAATCAAATGTCATTCCATCCAATCCTTTCGACGAGTGTCTGGCCCGGGTGTCTGGTGATAGCTCTTCGGCGCATGCCTTTTTTGAAATTTTTGCCCGGCCTCAATTGAGCAGGTAACTCATGCTAGTTTGCGCTTGGGATTGGCGCGAGCCGGGTATCTCTCCCCTAGCGGTACTGGCAACCGACCACTCCTCCGAAACCTGAGCGTTCTGCGTAAGAAGGTCCCCTTCATTTTGGTGGGGGCTTTCTCTTTGGTTGCCCTAACGGTGCCGCGCGACACGGCCGCTGTAAGTAGTGGCCCGGGCTGAAGAGCTTGGCCCTCTCCCTCGCCAAGTATCGCGCGCTTTGGTCAGTGCGGCTTCGAATCCGTCAACGGAGGAATCGCGCGGTTCCCGATTTGGTTGGGCAGGAAGAACGCTGTCAGGGCGGCGAGAGAGCCTCGCGGGCTGATCGGAAAGCTTGGCATGCAAAATAGCGCGCATGGAATTGAACTTTCTAAATGGTTTGATTTATTCGGTCGTGGGTCAAATCCAAAGGACGCCTCGATTAGTGCCTTGGATTCTGCGGTGAATGCACGTCATGGCCTCGAAGGTAGGTAGCGGTTACGATCCCACGAGCCGGGTGACGCTAGTTGCACGCCATCTCCCGGGTGGGCGTATTGCTGCGTCTTCTTCCTGCGCTGCCTGAAGGTCCAAAGGATCGACAGTCACCATCTCGACCGTGGATCCGGCCTCGCCCGGCACGATCATGGTCGTCGAAACCCGACGGTAAGCCAAAAAGGACACGCTCTCGATCAGTTCTTCCTCTGTTACAACCTGATAGTCGGCAGGCGGCAGCAAACGATCCACTCCTTCCATACAGAACGATCGACGGAAGGTCACGGTCTTGCTGCTTGTCCGTACAGTCATCGAAATGGGAACCATTTGAACCGATGGGGCGGTAGCAACCGCGCGGGGCAGACCTTAATGCACTCTGCGCATCTCATCCATGGCTGCGCTTCACCTCTGCCTTGATTGGCTCGGCCGCATCGACGGTCACCCTCGTCGAGAGCGCGCGGACTTCTTCGGCTTGGGCCGTCAATACGCTGAACTGCTCACGCCAAAAAGCCGTCTGACGTCGCACGATGTCGGCTAGGTTCTTGGCGCCCGCTAAGCTCGTGGCTAAGTCGAAGCTCGCATGGACATTGCGTCTGGCGATGTCGATGATCTTGCGATTGAACGCTATTGCTCCTTGCCCGGCAGCGTCGAAGGACCTTTCGAACGTCGTCACGGATGCATCAAAAGCATCCCAAGAGCGGTCGTAGGCCTCGCGGGTCTGAGCCACGGACTTCTCGGCAAGAGCACGCACGCCCTCTGGAACGGCAGGGTCGAGACCGAGATTGGCGAGCTGGTTCGTTGTGTGACGATAGGCGGCGCGCGCCTGGTCAGCGGCAGCTTGGGGATTGGTATTCATGATAGTGCCTCTTGAGGTTACGTCGCAGACGATTTCGCAGGCTGACAGCCGCCGGACCCTGTCCGCGGGGGGCGGTCGTGGTGCTGATTTTTTCAGGAAAGGGGGCGCGCACGTAGTCGGCACATTGTCTTTGCCGTCAGCGCCTGGCGTCCGGCATGCCAGTGATGTGTATATGGGCTCTAAGTAGGGCATTACAAGCTTTGCGCGTTAAAAAGCAGTTATTACGCGTAATAGTAGAGGTCACTTCGTCAAATCCTTCGATTAACTTGGACAGCGGTCGAATTTGCTCGCAGCGATAAGAGCTTGAGAGTCGCTTAGGGTCAGAACCGGACCAGAATAAGCGGCGCACCCAGGCCTGCTCCGTACCAGAAGCTGAACATCGTATGGCAAGACCGGAAGAAAGCGTCAGTGTAAGACCAAGGACGAGCTGATATAGACAGAAGCAAGACTCAGTATTGCCAAGCCAGTGCCATAAACTAGAACATGAGGAAAGGGGGAATCTGAATTGAATGATTTCACGACTTTGATCATTTTTTTTCCTACTTAAATACTGTGAGAATATCACTGTTATTCATTCCGTATGTTTTAAATAAGTCCGTAGAAAATATTATTTTTATTTCTAGATTAGGATAGCATTTCCTGTCTTGAAGGCACATATATATCGTGTCATTTGACTGATAATCATTCAAATGAGAATTTTCTCATATTTGGAGACAACAATAATGGACAATGCAACAGCGACAAAAACGCCTGAAATCACTCAGGACAACGCGGGGAATAAGCAAGAAGTTCTCAACGACATCCGCGCGAAGTGGGGCAAATTCTCCGAGCAGGAGTTGTCAGCGCTCAAGGGTAAGGACGACCTAGTGAGCAAGATTTCGGCCAAGTACGGCACGAAGCCGGACCAGGCCGTGAGCGAAGTGGACGTCGTGTTGAAGGGCCGCAAGCTCGGCGCTGGCGCCTAATCGCAAAGATTGCCGGGGGCCGTCCAAGAGGCGACCTCGATTCTATCCCTATCCCCCTTGAACGAAATCCCCCATGGCAAAAGTCCAGCAGAAGCGCAATCGCGAAAAGACGAAGCCGAAGCAGGGCAAGAAAAAGGTGACCCAGCCGTCTGCTTCCCCCTTCGCGTCATCCGGGCCGCGTGGCAGGCGCGCCCAGTAGAAGCGCTAACGCTTTTCCCGAACGAGTTGGAACGAACCTCTTTCGCCCGCGCTCTGCTGGTTTCAACCGCAGCTCGCGATCCACACCCGTCCGGTGCTACCATCAAAAGGAGCAGCTGTGCCCCGCTCGTTAATCCGGTACTACGGCGCACGTCGCCTCAACCTCAACTCTGCATCCCTCGACGCTCTTCTTCGAGTTAGTAGTCTAAGCGTAAGGCGAGCAAGACGGTTGGTCCAACACCGACCTTACAGAAGTTGGGACGACATAGAACAAGTTCCCGGCTTCGATAGGTACGTGGTCTATAGCCTTCAAGAAAATAGCTATCTCGGCCCCTCCGTGAGCATCAGAAGAAATTCAGATGTTCGACCTCAAAGGACAGGGCACCACACGAAGGATGTTCATCTTAGCGTCGGCGAGGAAAATCTGAAAACGGCAACCCAGAGCGAAAGCTGATGAGAAAAATATACGTCTCTGACAACGGCAACGACAAGCATGATGGTCTCACAGAAAAGACGCCAATCCGTTCTTGGCAGAGGTTCGTCCAACTTTGTGAAGGCAATGACGAAATCATCATTATGGGAGATGCCAACACAGCAAAGATAAGACTCATTGCCGAGATTGATAAGAAAGGTCGCATCGCTCGAAGCACGATGCCGGCTCCAACGGGTTGAATAAGCCCGAGGCCCTGCAAAAAGGCAGATACGGGCAACTTTGCCGCGCGGACAGGTGACGTCCGCTTTGGGTCATTAGCGGACATGACGCCCATCCGCATCGATGTCCGCTTTAGGTCCGCTTCAGGACATTGCGCCCGTGCGCCAGGACCGCGGACTGATCTATGCTGAAGGCATGTGCGGACGCGTCATTCAAAGTTCGAGCCCCTTACGTCTGGCCATCGTTGACGGCCTTGATGTGAGCAATAGCGGGATGGGCAACTTCCCTCCCCGCTACAACGCTGCACCAAGCCAAGATCTTCTGGTCATCCGCGAGAACCACAAAACCGGTGAGCGTTCCCTCGACCCGATTAAGTGGGGTCTCATTCCGTATTGGTGCAAAGACCCGAAGGGTGGCCGCAAGCCTATCAACGCCAAGTCAGAGACTATCGCCAAGCTACCGATGTTCCGCGATGCCTATGCTAAGCGACGCTGCATCTTGCCGATTGATGGCTTCTTCGAGTGGCACGCGATCAAGGGCGCGCCCAAGCAGCCCTACGCCATCGCCATGAAAGATGGCTCTCCCTTTGGTCTCGCTGGCATATGGGAGAACTGGCTCAATCTCAACACAGATGAGTGGGAGCGCACCTTCGCCATCATCACTGTGCCGTCGAATGAGTTAGTTGAGAAGATACACTACCGCATG
>NZ_JBVCWP010000258.1:0-5483 GCF_057460485.1 Boseongicola sp. | reverse complement strand
CTTTGGCGCATGCGGATCAATAGCGATCACTTCCAGATATACATCAGTGCCAAGCGACAAAAGCTTGTTGTGGGTACCCATGCCATCATGCTGCCCACCTGCAGAAAGCTCGGCTCCAAGAACTGCTTCGACGTACGAACAGCCCTCTTCAAGAGTGCGCGCAACAACCGCGAGGTGATCAAGTTCCAGCGAAAATCTCATATAGCTTGATGGGGCTAACCGAGGGTTCGTTTCAAGGGAAATTATCGCAATTCACAAATGTCGCAACGTCACGTCAGCCAAGTCCCGCCAGCCCAAAGCAACGAAAACACCGTTGCAAAGAAAGTGGCCGCAAACCCAAAAAGCTGGAGCGGACGCGAAATACGGTAGCCGACCCAATAGGCAAGACGCGCCAGCGGGAAGGAAACGCCTAACGCGACAAGCAGCCCCGGACCATCGCCGGCTGCCAGAAACCCAATTGCTGGCCAAAGGCAAAGTGCCAGAACGACTTGCTCGATCGTGTTGCGCAAGACGCACGCGTTGACATCTGCCCCGGTATCGCTGCCATCCATCAGTTCGTCCGATCCGAGCCGGCGCATGGCTGACCAGAAGATCATCAACGCAACCACCAAACCGGGCCCCAAAAACGCCATCAGCAATGTCGGCGTCAGCGTGAAAATCGGCAAGTTTATCGCCGTCACTCCGACCCAGACCACGCCCAGCGCCCAAACGGCTCCAAGCGTGCCGCCTGCCAGCAACTTTGCGCGGATGGTCACTCGGCGCGCGCAGCGCGTATGAGCTTCAGAACATCAGAAGCCGCATCGGGAATATTCGTTCCTGGCCCAAAGATCGCCTTCACCCCTGCAGATTTCAGGAATTCGTAGTCCTGCTGCGGAATGACGCCGCCACAAATCACTAGAATATCGCCAGCATCGCGTTCGCCCAATATCTTGATCAACTTCGGCGCAAGCGTCTTATGACCGGCCGCCTGACTGGAAATTCCGATCACGTGCACATCGTTGTCGATGGCATCTTGCGCGGCTTCCGCGGGTGTTTGAAACAAAGGCCCGACATCCACGTCAAAACCAATGTCTGCAAAGGCAGTTGCGATCACCTTGGCACCCCGGTCGTGACCGTCCTGCCCCATTTTCACGACCAGCATCCGGGGACGGCGGCCTTCCTCTTCGGCGAAATCCTCAACTTCCTTCTGGATCGCCGCAAAGCCCGCGTCGCCCTCGTAGGCAGCGCCGTACACCCCGGCAAGCGTCTTAACTTCGGCGCGGTGGCGTCCAAAAACTTTTTCCATCGCCATGCTGATTTCTCCCACACTTGCGCGTGCGCGTGCAGCATCAACCGCCGCTTCCAACAGGTTTCCACCTTCGGCTGCACATTTTTCGATCGCGACAAGCGCAGCCTCACAGGCCTTGGTATCGCGCGTCGCCTTGATGCGATCCAAACGCTCGATCTGGCTGGCGCGCACCGTATCATTGTTGATATCGCGGATATCGATCGGGTCTTCCTTGTCTTTGCGATACTTATTAACCCCGACGATTACCTCATCGCCCTTGTCGATCATCGCCTGACGACGCGCTGCAGATTCTTCGATCCTTAGCTTCGGCATGCCCGTGGCAACGGCCTTGGTCATGCCCCCCATCTCATCGACTTCCTCGATGATCGCCCAAGCTTTTTCGGCCAATTCTGCCGTGAGGCTTTCAACGTAATACGACCCGGCCAAAGGATCGACGACGTTGGTCACACCGGTCTCTTCTTGAAGGATCAACTGCGTGTTGCGCGCAATGCGTGCCGAGAAATCAGTCGGCAGCGCAATTGCTTCGTCCAGCGCATTTGTGTGCAGCGATTGTGTGCCGCCAAGTACCGCACTCATCGCCTCGTAGGCGGTGCGCACAACGTTATTGTATGGGTCTTGTTCCTGCAATGAAACGCCCGAAGTCTGGCAATGGGTCCGCAGCATTTTCGAGCGCGGGTTTTGCGGCCCGAACTCATCCATGATCCGGCTCCAAAGCAGACGTGCCGCCCGCAGCTTGGCCGCTTCCATGAAGAAATTCATACCGATGGCAAAGAAAAAACTGAGACGGCCCGCGAACTTATCGACATCCATGCCCCGCGCGATGGCGGTACGCACGTACTCGCGACCATCCGCCAAAGTGAATGCCAACTCCTGAACAAGGTTCGCGCCGGCCTCCTGCATGTGGTAGCCCGAGATCGAAATCGAGTTAAACTTCGGCATGTGATCCGAGGTATATTCAATGATATCAGCGACGATCCGCATCGACGGTTCCGGCGGATATACGTAGGTGTTCCGAACCATGAATTCCTTCAGAATGTCGTTCTGAATGGTCCCCGAAAGCAGCGCCCGGTCATGGCCCTGTTCTTCTCCAGCCACGATGAAGCTTGCAAGGATCGGAATGACCGCGCCGTTCATCGTCATCGACACGCTGACCTGATCAAGCGGAATACTGTCAAAGAGGATTTTCATGTCCTCGACACTATCAATGGCGACCCCGGCTTTCCCGACATCCCCCTCAACGCGCGGATGGTCGCTGTCATAACCCCGATGCGTCGCCAGATCGAATGCCACACTCACACCCTGCTGACCCGCAGCCAGATTGCTTCTATAAAACGCGTTTGATTCTTCAGCCGTCGAAAACCCCGCGTATTGGCGGATGGTCCAGGGACGACCTGCGTACATCGTCGCTTTCACACCACGGGTGAACGGCGCATAGCCCGGCACTGACCCCATATGCTCAAGACCCTCGACATCGCTCTCGTCATAAAGTGGTTTGACGAGAATGCCTTCCAGCGTCTCCCACTCGATATCGCTTAGATTTTTGCCGCGAAGCTCTTTTTCCGCGAGGGACTTCCAGTCGCTCATCGAAATCTCTCCTCTTTTGGGGCTATGTCGGTGAAATCGGCGTGAGTTGGCGCGATACCCCTACGCATTCCGGAATTCAGGCTTATATTCCCCTTGAACGGAGACCTCATGACCGCACCGCGTTTTACATTTCTGCTCGCATCCGTCGCCTTAGCGATGGCCGCAACATTTGCGTCTGCTGCCGCTGGCGACGAACAAACACCTGTCGAAATATGGAACGCGGACAGAACAACTGTGTTCGACGGCCGCGACATTGATCTTGAGGCCTTCCGCTGGATCGCCCGGCCGGTTGTCGTCTTCGCCGATACGCCAGCGGATCCTGCATTCCAGCGGCAACTTGATCTTCTACAAGACGGGATGGACATGCTTGTCATGCGTGACGTCGTTCTGATCACCGACACGTCCAGGTCCGACCTAAGCGATGTGCGCCGAAAGTTACGCCCACGCGGCTTCATGCTGACACTTATCGGCAAGGATGGCGGCGTTAAACTTCGCAAACCGTTCCCTTGGCACGTGCGTGAGTTGACGCGATCCATCGACAAAATGCCATTGCGCCAGCAGGAAATCCGCGACAGCGCGACATCCGAATAGCACGTAGCCGATATGTCGGGCCTGCGGCTCACTGGAACTCCATAATGATCTCGTCCACCTGAAGGCTGTCACCGGGCGCTGTTTTGACCGCAGAAACCGTGCCTTTTCGTTCGGCTCGCAGGATGTTTTCCATCTTCATCGCTTCGATTGTACAAAGCGCCTGGCCTTCGTGAACTTCCTGCCCTTCTTCAACGGCGATATGCACGATCAACCCGGGCATCGGGCACAGAAGCATTTTCGATGTGTCCGGCGGCATTTTCTCAGGCATCATCGCAACCAGCTCGGCCTGGCGCGGTGTGCGCACGACAACGTTCAAATCCGCGCCCCGATAGCGCAACCGCGCACCGTCGCGAATGAAATCTGTCTTCACGATCATCGCTGTTCCGCCAACAGTGCCTTCAAACAAACGACATCCAAGGTTCCAGTCAGACACAACGTTCATGGCCTGCCCATCCTCGAAAGTAATTGTGGTGCAGCCTGCCTCTTCGGTTATCGAAACGTTGTAGTGTTCTTTACCAACGTAAACGACCCAATCAGGCGCGATCCGCCGCCGGTGGTTTGCCATGCCCCCGGAAATTTGTGCCGCCCGCGCTTCTTTGCGCATCTTCATATGTGCGGCAACCGCCGCCAAACGGACACTTGTTTCAGCGTCCGGCGTCACACCGGAAAATCCGTCGGGGAATTCTTCCTCGATGAAAGCCGTCGTCATTTCGCCCGAGATGAATTTCGGATGATCCATCACGGCGGCCAAAAACGGCAGGTTGTGCCCGATGCCCTCAATCTCGAAAGCGTCCAGCGCGTTGCGCATGCCTTCAATCGCATCCGCCCGGGTCGGTGCCCAGGTACACAGTTTGGCGATCATCGGATCGTAGTACCTGCTGATCTCGCCGCCTTCAAAAACGCCGGTATCGTTGCGCACAGCACGGCGTTCCTCGTCCACCTCGACAGGCGGACGATACCGCGTCAAACGCCCGATTGACGGCAAAAACCCACGATACGGATCCTCAGCGTACAGGCGGTTTTCAATCGACCAACCGTTAATCCCGATATCCGATTGCGCCAGCGACAATTTCTCGCCTGCCGCCACACGGATCATCTGCTCAACCAGATCAACGCCGGTGATCAACTCGGTCACAGGGTGTTCCACCTGAAGACGGGTGTTCATCTCAAGAAAGAAGAAATTCTTAGCGCCATCGACGATAAATTCCACGGTCCCCGCACTTGCATACCCGACGGCCTTGGCCAATTCGCAGGACTGCTTGCCCATGGCCGCCCGTGTGGCCGCGTCCAAAAACGGGGACGGAGCTTCCTCGACAACCTTCTGATTGCGACGCTGGATCGAGCATTCACGTTCATTGAGGTAAACGGTGTTCCCGAAACTATCGGCCAGCACCTGAATTTCAATATGGCGGGGTTGCGTGACGAACTTCTCGATGAATATCCGGTCGTCGCCGAACGAAGCTGCCGCCTCGTTTTTCGAGCTTTGAAAGCCCTCGCGTGCCCCATCATCATCCCATGCAATCCGCATGCCCTTGCCGCCGCCGCCCGCGCTGGCCTTGATCATCACGGGGTAGCCGACCTGATTGGAAATTTTCACCGCATCTTCGGCGTCCTCAATCAGCCCCATGTATCCGGGCACCGTCGACACGCCCGCTTCCTGAGCGATCTTCTTCGAGGTGATTTTGTCGCCCATTGCCTTGATCGCATTCACCGGCGGGCCAATAAAGGCAACGCCTTCTGCTTCCAGAGCCTCGGCAAACTTGGGGTTTTCGGACAGGAAACCATAGCCCGGATGCACCGCTTCGGCGCCGGTCTGGCGGATCGCATCCATGATCCGGTCGATCACAATATAGGACTGGTTCGCTTGGGGCGGGCCGATATGCACCGCCTCATCGGCCATCTTCACGTGCAGCGCGCTTTCATCAGCGTCGGAATAGACGGCAACCGTCTTGATCCCCATTTTGCGCGCGGTCTTGATGACACGGCAGGCGATTTCGCCCCGGTTTGCGATCAGGATTTT
>NZ_JBVCWP010000257.1:0-5500 GCF_057460485.1 Boseongicola sp. | reverse complement strand
TCCAGATCACCGCGCGGGCAATCCTGTGCGGCGGCGGGGCCAGCCAGAGTAACGACAAACGCAAACGCGGCGCCTGACAAAAGTGTATTCATTATTTTCATTATTAGTCCTCCCTGACCGCACGCTAACGGGGAGTCGCCGGGACAGAAAGCAGTTTTTTTTGGCGTCCTTGCAAACCCATGTTTTGGCATGCGGCGATTTGGGGCCCGGTTCGCAGCTGCCGGAGATCGCTTGCTATAAAAAAGGCGGTATATGGACCGGAGATTTCCCTACCTTTGCTGCGACGCGCGTGATTTATGTTTGTTCATGCCAAGTGATCAAACACTTATCTTCGGAATTTTCGCAGTGCTGTTCGTCCTGCTGGTGTGGGGGCGTATTCGCTATGATCTTGTGGCGTTTGGAGCGCTTGTATTGGCGGCTGCATTGGGATTGGTGCCATCCGACAAGGTTTTTTCCGGGTTCGGGCATTCCGCCGTTGCGATCATCGCGCTTGTTTTGATTGTCTCGCGCGGACTGGTCGGATCGGGCGCGATCGAGAAACTGGCGTCGCGTTTGCTGGATGCCGAGCGCCCCCTTCCGTTTCACATTGCGATCATTGCGATTGTCGGCGCGGGCCTGTCTGCGATTATCAATAATGTGGCCGCATTGGCGATCTTGATGCCGCTTGATGTGGAAACTGCTGCGAAAGCGAAACGAGCTGTCAGTCAGACTTTGATGCCGCTTTCCTTCGCGACGATTTTGGGTGGCATGATCACTTTGATCGGGACACCGCCCAATATAGTTATTTCCGTATATCGACAGGACGCGCTTGGTGCGCCGTTTGGCATGTTTGATTTCGCCCCGGTGGGGCTCGCGGTCGCCATCGTTGGGATCACGTTCGTTTCGCTTATAGGCTGGAGATTTCTGCCGAAACGGGAAGGTGCGCATGAGCAGGAAGCGGAGTTCGCCAAGGGGCGCTACATCGCAGAGCTTCTTGTTGGTGAGAAAACGCTCGCAGAAGGCATAACTGTCGGCGATCTTTATCCGCTTGCGGAAGAGCATGACCTGCACATTCTAGGACTTGTCAGACGCGGCAAAAGGCTGCCGGGATTTGCTGCGCGTCAGGATATACGCGCTGGGGACTTTGTCGTCGTTGAGGGAGAGCCCAAATCCATCGAAGTTTTCATGGGCAAGGGCGCTCTGGAGTTCTCGGGTTCTGAGAAGCATTCTGGCGGCGTTACCTCTGGTGGCCTGACGTTAACGGAAGCTATTGTCCCGGACGGCGCGCGCATTGCCGGACGCACGGCGCGCGGACTGAAGCTTCTACATCTGCATTCGGTTACGCTTTTGGGCGTGTCGCGGAACGGAAAGCGGTTCCGCGATCGGGTCCGGCTTTTGACAGTCAAACCCGGAGACGTACTTTTGCTACTGGGAACGCCGGAACGCAACGCCGCTGCGGCCTCCTGGCTTGGTGTGCTTCCGATTGAAGGACGTGCGACGCAGGTCGTTCAGCGATCCAAGGCGGGTCTTTCCGTCGGGATTTTTCTGGCGGCGATAGGCGTTGCCGTGTTGGGCTGGAGTTCCCTGCCGGTCGCGCTTGCGGCTGCGGTCATTGGGTTCATTGCGGTCGGGCTTGTGTCGGGCCGCGAGGTTTATGACTCGATCGAATGGAAGGTCATTGTGCTGTTGGCGAGCCTCATCCCGCTTGCCGCGGCTTTCGAGGAGTCGGGCGGCGCTGAACTTATTGCGTTTCAAATTCTTTCGGTTACTGCAGGGTTCCCGGCTTGGGTTTCGCTTTTGGTTTTGATGGTCGTCACAATGACGCTTTCCGATTTCCTCAACAACGTTGCGACAACGCTAATCGCGGCGCCGATTGCTATCGGGTTGTCGACGGCAACGGGCACCAATCCAGATGCCTGGCTTATGGCGGTAGCAGTTGCGGCGTCTTGCGCGTTTCTCACGCCGATCGGGCACAAGAACAATACAATCATCCTTGGTCCCGGAGGCTATCGCTTTGGGGACTATTGGCGCATGGGATTGCCTCTTGAGGTGCTTGTCGTCGCGGTTGCGATGCCTGCAATCCTGATCTTTTGGCCGCTTTAGCGTTATTTTCTACAACTTGGTTGGCTTAGGGGGCGAAGAACCGGCAGTGTCAGGCGCGCCATATGCCGCACTGATTTACCGATGGTTTGTGTGTGTGTGAACCAATTGAATTATCTCGATTAAATGCTAGAACCGGGTTTCAAATTGCAATGAAGAAATAGATGAACTCTGATCCAAAAAACTCGGATGTCCGCTTTAACCAAGATTTTTCGCAGGCGGATTGCCCTGATGGGTCTTTCATTGCATTCACGCGATCTGAATCGCGGGCGATTGGTGCTTTGGCTGAGCGCGCGGGGCGTTTGCTGACGCGCAACCAATTGCTTGATGCGGTGAGTGAGACGGGTTCGGAGAAGAACGACCGCAATATTGATTTTCTGATCAATCGGATCCGCCGCAAACTTGGCGACAACCCGAAAGAGCCGCGTTTTATCGCGACACGCTACGGTGAGGGATACGTTTGGGTTGCGAAAACTGGCCCGGTTGCGCGGGACCCTGGCGATGTTTTTCTGATTGTTGGCCCGGTGCAAGGCGCAAATTTGCTTTCGGATGCCCCTGGTTTTGATCAGGTGGTGGCCGAACACTTTGCCAAACAGCTTCGCGGGCTGCTGGGGCCTGATCAAAACGTGGTGGTTAAGGCCGACTTTGGGCTGGACAGCGGATCGGCAGTGGCCGGTCACTCGTTGGCCGTCCATCTTACCTTTTTTCGCGATGGTGGGAAAATGGAATGCGTGGTGAGTGCGAAATCCGCGCATTCTAATCGTATTCTCTATGTCACTCGATTTGATATTGCGCCGTTTGTGCGCAACGGGGCTGCCTTACAGGCTTATGCCGCGCGGATCGCGCCTTTATTACTTGCAAAAGCGTGGCAGGCGGACACAGAAACCGGGACAGACCATGTGCCTTTGCCCGTCGCCATGCACGAGGCTGGAAACAAGGCTGACAACGCTCAAATATCGTGGCCGCAAAACGATTTGCGCCTTCGGACTTTGCGTGCAGAACATCCCGACGATCCCTCGATTATGCTTATGTATGCAACGCACCTTCACACCAAATACGTCACGCGTGGACGCGACCTGTTCTACAAAGGGGAAGACAGTTGCGCGGTGGACGAAGCCGAGATCGAGAAGTTGGTGCTTGGTTCCCTGGATTATGCGCAATCGCGTCCCGAGTTGGCCATAATAGCCGCGAAACTTTTGTACTTTGTTGACCGCGGATACAAAAGTCTGGCTTTGCAGCTGGCGTCTGACGCTTTGCCGAAGTGTCGGTCAGTCGCGTCGTCCCTATCGATCGTGGGTCAGTTGCGTGGGTTTGTAGGAGATACAGACGCGGCGATCGAAAGCCTTACTCAGGCGAAACACCTGAGCATCAAAGGATCCCAGCACCATATTTATGTTCTGGTATTGCTCTGCCAGGCCTTGATGGCTGCCGGTCGACGCCGCGAATTGGCAGCAGTGCGGAGCGAACTTTACAAGGCGAGCCCCCTTGCTGCGGTGTTTTTTGAGCCGTTGTTTTCGGATCCGGTGAGCCCGTCGCTGCGTGCCCGAGGTGTCGCACTTGTTTTAAGTCGCCCGCGCGCTGTCGCTGTTTTGAAACATCTGCACTATGTGTCTGCCCGTCTCTATGAGCAGCCCGAGCACTCTGAAAATACGCTTCGCACTCCGATAAACCTGTTTGTGCGCCGCTTCGGTTCGGACGTGGTGCCAAATGAGATCAAAGCCTCGATCTCCGGACTATTTGAAAAGACGTGATCCGCAATCCGTTTTGGTTTCGAAAAAACAAACAATTCAAACATTCCTGCAACATTTGCATGCGAGCCATTTAGGTGGCGGCGCATTGAAGAGCAGGGCCATCGCATATTCGGACTGTCTTAGTCTTCCATTCTCCCATGATTGGTGAATGTGTGCCGGACCTGTTCGTCACTGCGCCGCCTTTTCATACGCTGGAAGCCGGCGCTCTTCCGGCGAACGGAAAGCAGGAGCTGGTTAGAACCGATACCCTGCGCGAACCCAGAACCGGGTACGTTCCTGCGGTGCCACGCCAGTGGGTTTGTCGAAGATATGCGTCAGGACGGCCTCGCCGACAAAATTGCCTTGGATGGTTCGCACGCCCAAGGACCCGCTTGACCATTGGTCGGTGCGCGACGGCACCACATCGTTTGCATTGTTCCAAAACCGCCCGACGTCGACGCCAAGATAGGCCTGTGTGAACAGAAAGCCGGTATCAGTGCGTTCCGGGGCTTGCAGGTTATAGGCCATCTCGACCCGTGTGCCGATGCATTGGTCGCCAAGGACATAAGTCTGATCAAAGCCTCGGGCATAGGAGTTTGTGCCATAGCCGCAGCGTTGCGAGACCGGGAGGCTGTCCGTGCTCCATTGTCCGATGATGCCAGCGTTGGCGACCCACATTTCGGACAAGGGAATAGAGGTTTCCGCGCTGAAGGATGCGCGTAAATACTCGGATGTTGCGCCCGGAGTCGAGGCCTGGCCATTGGAAGTCTCGGACGCGCCCAACGCATCCAAACCGACTGTGACGGCGGCTGCGAAACGACGCTGAAACAGATTTGGCAGGCCCTGTTGGTATAGGGTCGAAACACGCAAAAGGCGCAGGTCTTCGTCAATCACCTGCGTCCCAAACGCTGTGCCCGTGGCGCGCCGTGCTATGACTTCGGCGGTCGACGTAAGTTTCGCGTCGTTTTCCCTTTCGGCGGTATGGCGTATACCAACCGCACCGATAGAAAGCGTCCCCGATACATCGAACGCAAGATTGGCTTCGGTGCCAAGCGCGATGTTGGCATACGAGAGGTAGGCGATCCCTTCGGTGCGCGTACCAAGAGCCGGGAAGCGATAACCGATGCCGCCTGCGCGCAATTCCAGGCTGTCCTCGGCGGACGGACCCGCGATGACGCCAACGACATCAAGCTGGTCGCCGCTAAAAGCCATGTCAGGCTGGACATAACCTAGGCCCAGAATATTTGGGCCTATGTCTTCTGAGCCATATGTATCAAAAGTGAGAAAGGCCGTCGGTGCGTCCAGCTTGCGGATGCCTGACGTCGATCCCCGATCCACGCCCGCGGCCGGGTCGGTCACGTTGGATGCAAAGAACGACTGCGCGCTTGCAGGCAGTCCCGATGACAGAAGAAGTATGACAAAAGCAGTTGCGGTGCCCCTTTGGCCATTGGCCTCTAGGGCACCCGACAAGAGCCGAGTAACATCGAAGTATTTCATAAAGTTAAGTATCCCCGTTCGCAGCGGCTAGCTTGCGTCATTGCTGGTGTCTGGACAAGCTCAATGCGTCGCGATGCCGCCGTCTTAAGTGCATCGCGCAGAACTCACACAGGCAGCGGTCTAAGATATTCGTGGACGCGGTGAGGGGCGGGAACCGTTTGCGGAGTATGTCGAGTCACGCGGTCTATGGTCGG
>NZ_JBVCWP010000256.1:0-5522 GCF_057460485.1 Boseongicola sp. | reverse complement strand
TGCGTCGCGCAGACGGTCCTTACCGATGCGATCTGCAATTTCAGCCCATTCTTGCGCAACATCATCCAGCGCGTCTTGCGCCGTTTTCTGACCGGCCATCGCTTCAGCCACACCATTCGCCATTGACGACATGAACTGGCTTACACCGGGAACACGCAAGTCAAACACACGGTTTTGGCTTTCCTCCATCTCAGACAATGTCGTGACATAAGTCTGCGCTGTTTTATCAGCCCAACCCTGACCTTTCCAATAATCAACATCGAAATGGCTGTTGCGGTAAGGGTTCACACCAAAGCGACCGATCTGCATGTCATGTTCAGCGTTAGCTTCGTTGGAGAAGAAGCAAAGGAAATCAAATCCCATCTCTTGCTCCTCGGACATTGAAGACACTGCTGAAGACCAGCCCCACGTCATATAAGGTGCGCGGTTAGGTGTCTCGAATGTGTCCCATGCACCAGTTGTGCGATTCCAAACTTCGGAAGCCCCCGGTAACGGTGCGGCTGCGACCATATTTCGGATCCGGCTGTCTTCTTGATTGGCCTGAATATAGGCGTCATCCCAGCTATAGCTCATCAAAGTCTGACCACCGCCAAACGAGAAGATCTCGTCGCCCAACCCAAAGTTAGTACCGCCGGGAGGGAAACTGGCCTGAGCTTCGATAAACAGCTCAAGTCCGCGCACGAAACCCGGCGTATTGATCAACGGTTCCATTGTCTCAAGGTCAAAGAAAAACCCGCCTTGGACATCCGGATGCTTGGCATAGGGTGCCGCGCGGCTGATAAACGCTGAGAACATCAGATCATCGCGCTTGGCGACTTCTGCAGAGCCATAGTTCAACTCTCCATCTCCGTCCCAATCGGACGCGTTGAAATATGCGGCGACTTGATTGTACTCCTCCCACGTCGCGGGAACAGTCAATTCATTCCCCGTGTCGGCGAGGTACTGGGCCTGCACTTCGGCATTATCAAAGACGTCTGTGCGGAACTTCAGATAGTGGCGATCACCGTCCATTGGGTACTGGATCATTTCGCCGTTCCACGTCGCAACACCCGTAAAGCTTGGAGTAACATCCATCATGCCCGTTGAGTTGACATAGGCCTCTGGCACAGGGGCAAGGAAGCGGCTGAAATCACCAATCCAAAGTGATGGATAGAACATCACATCATAGGCGTTCTGCTCACTTTGGAATGGGATCATGATCCGCTGGAACAGATCACCAAATGGCACGTGAACGACATTAACTTCGGCTCCGGTCAACTCAGCAAACTGTTCCGCGTGAAGCGCGGTGGGTTCCCCGATGACAGGGATCGCGTGGGTGATGATGTTCAAAGTGCGCCCAGAATAATCCTTGGCGTCTGTCGCTGCATAGCTACAGGTACCCGGCAGGTCCTGTTCGATGCCAAAACGTGTGTAATCTTGTGCCGAGACAGGCACCGCAGATGAGGCGATAATCGCCAGCACCGAGGCCGAAGTTGTAAACCGATATTTCATGTTAGTCCTCCCGTTGGATATTAATGTGAACCGCTCCTCGCGGATCATGCGAAGGCCACAGTTTTGTGGCCCTCGCGATAGATTCAATTCTGGTGGAATTAGGGGATCAGAACCGCACGACCACGGATCTTCCCATCGTGAAGGTCACGCAGCGCGAGATTTGCATCACTCAACGCGTATTCCTTGGTGGTCAGGTCAACTAGCCCACGATGGGCCAATTCCATCAGCTCAGTCAGCTCTGCCCACGTGCCGACAAGATTGCCGATGATGTTCTTTTCGGAAATAACTAGATCAACGGTGGGCACCTGAATATCTTCGCCATACCCAACCACGTAATAACTACCAGCCGCTCGCGTCATCGCGATACCCTTGCGTGTCGTACCCTTTTCGCCAACAAAATCAAGTACGGCTTCGGCGCCGTGACCTTTGGTAAGGGACAATATTGCATCGACTTCGCCACCATCGGCTTTTACCAAATGATCAGCACCACATTCACCCGCGAGGGCCAGTGACGTATCAGATGTATCAACAACGATGATCTCTGCGGCACACATCGCACGCAGAACTTGAATGGCGATATGACCTAAACCACCAGCGCCGATCACAACACAGTACTCACCGGGTAACAGGTGCCGCGTTGCCTTTTTGGCAGCACGGTACGCTGTCAGTCCCGCGTCAGAATACGGTGCGACTTCTTTGGGCAACAGTGACTTGGGCAGTTTGATGATGTTGCGCTCCGATGTAACCAAAGCCTCAGCATAGCCACCATCAGAATCGAGCCCAGGAAACGTGCCTTCGCCATGCATGTCTTGGCCACGACGACAGGCAATACACGTCCCGTTCGAAATCTTGGGGTGGATAATCACCGGATCACCCTTTTTCAAGCCTTCCACTTCGGGGCCGACGTCTTCGACCCAACCTGCATTTTCATGTCCCAAGATAAGCGGCAATAATTCGTTTCCGTTCGGGTCCATATGCGGCCGCCAAATGCCCTCGATGACGTGCAGATCGGTGCGGCACACCCCTGCACCACCAATGCGAACAATTACGTCCGACCCTTTGGTAATGACAGGATCCGGCACATCGATGTAATCGACCCACGAAGGTGCAGTCAGATCGTCATCATATTTATGTAGAACTTGGGCCTTCATGGGACTCTCCGGAAATAAATGTCTGTGAGTTTCTGCCTAGCACTCACTGCCTCCGCAAATTTGACTGCAAGTGTTCAGTTTCTGCATATCGCAGTTATTTATGTGCTCAATAAATGAACAAATATTGGAATTGGCTTTGTTTGTTGGGGCTTTTTTGCCATGTTCACCTTTAACGCTTGGGAGGGCGCCCATGAAAACAGCATTTGATAAAGCCCGCAACGCCCTCGAGGTGAACGGCAAGTTCGCGTATGGAGCCGTGCCAGAGACGATCGCAGACAGCTGGCGACGGTGCATGCGACTTGGCCTGGACCCCGTTGGTAAACCCGAGGAATGTGTCGTTTCTCACACCGACCTTCATCAGCGTCGCGATCAGCAAGATCGCGTGATGCGTCTTGTCAGGCCAGAATTGGAATTACTGAGCGCACAAATCGCTGGATCGAATTTTCTGGTGGCATTCGCAGACAGTGACGGTGTCGTGCTTGATCAAATTTTGGATGAAGAATTTCGCACGTCCACTTGCGGCAAAAGTATCCTCCCCGGTTCAATCTGGAGCGAGGAAATACGCGGCACCAACGCCCTTGGGCTAGCACTTCATACCGGTGCGTCTTGTAACGTCACGGGCCGCGAACATTTCTTCGCAAAAGAAGGTACGGTATCGTGCCTATCTGCTCCCATTTTTGACAGTAGCGGCCAATTAATAGGGTTGCTGGATGCGTCTTCCGAAGTGACCGCCAGACAGTATCATACCCTCGCGTTGGTAAACCTTGCCGCGCAAAACGTTGAAAACCGCTTATTCGTGGAGGATCATCGCGGCGAACACATAATCCAATTTCATCCCCGTCAAGAATACCTCAAGACCCAAAATGTCGGCATGATTGCGTTCAACGAAGACGGCCAGATAACGGGGGCAAACCGTCGCACCGGGGAGCTTTTGACAGGTTTGAATCTTGCTAATGCGATCAAATTCCAAGACGTCTTTATGGGGCAGTTCCGACCCTTGATCGAACAAATATGTAGGGGCGAAATCGTTCAAATTAGTGATTGGCTGAGGTCTGGGTACTTTGCACGCCTCAGGCTTACCCACTTGGCACGTACCAAACTTACGAATACGCAAGTGTTGCTGCCGACCGATCCGATCTATCGCGTTCCAAAGGCAGCAGGAGACGTAGGGACCGGGCGCGTTTTCGAAGATGAAGCCTTGCGCCAAAACCTTCGGTTAGGCAGAAAATCTGCCCAACAAGGCCTGCCTGTTTTGATTGTTGGCGCACCCGGAACCGGGAAAAACACAACGGCCGAGGAGATACATGATCAACTTCACCCTGATCAAGCATTCGTCCTTGTCGAGTGTGAGACACTCAATTTAGACGCGGTCGAAGGCCAGCTTATCGCACAGATGAAATCCAAAGCAGATGCGACGTCCAAAAAGCAAGATACCATTGACCTCAACAAGGGCGGCACGCTGTATCTCGATAGGGTTGATCTGCTGCCGATTGAAATCGCGCCAAGCCTGAACACCTTGCTCAATCGTGTCATTCAACGGCGCAATCCGCTGCTGGCTGACGGCGAATGGATCATAATCAGCAGCGCGCAGAATTCTGCCAGCTTGAACGACGCAATAGGCCCATTACGCACCTTATACGATCGGCTTTCTGGGTTTTCGCTCTACCTGCCCAAACTCTTAAGCCGCTCTGATTTTCGACATCTGTGTTGCGCGATGCTTGCCGCAATCTCCCCTCAACACACGCTTTCAAACAACGGCACAGAGGCGCTTAAGATGATGACTGCTGATCACAATCTAACCGATTTGAACCGAAAGCTGCGTACGCTTGCAATCCATCACCACGAAGGAATCATAAGACAAGAAGGTGTGACTCGGATTTTGGGTCAACGTCAGCTTGGGGTCTCGGCGTGTACGCGCTGCGTCGGTCAGATGATCAAGGAAGTAAGATGTATCGAAATACGAAAGGCATTGCGCGACTGTAATGGGAATGTTGCCTTGGCAGCGCGCCAACTTGGTGTTTCTCGAAATACTGTCTACGCCCACGTCGCTGACTAAGCACGCTTAAGTCGCGTCAAGCAAGCGAGCCCTCACTACATCCGCTGATCTTCCGACCGATCTAAAAGGTACTCCACTGCCACACGTATCCTGCGCGGAATATGACGACGCTCTGGATAGACGATCCAATGCGATCGGCTTTTATCTTCAAAGCCCTTTAGAATACGCAGAACCCGACCATCCGAGATCATTTCTTCAAGGTTTTCCATCGGTGTGTAAACTACCACGAGTCTAGGTATTCCAGTGCGTGAGATACTGCACAGGGGGCGTCGGTTTACTCCGATGCCCCTTTCTTAAGTAAAGTTATTAAAAACGGACATTGGGGCGCGTGCAGCCAAGGACTGAAAAGTCCTGCATAGCAGAACTTAGGGTTGGCCGCAGCGAAGGTCAGCTTCAAGTTTATTTATGGGTGCTGACCTTAGTCACGGAGAAATGTGCAGGTATTCTTTTTAATTTAGAGTAGGTGCGTAGAGCAGTGATATTTTGAGAAATAGGCTTATTATATATTTATTACAATATCTTGAGGGGTTCTCATAGACGAGAGATCGGTGAGAAAAATGATAATTGGGGCTACCAGCGACTATGCCAGCAGCCCCATCCCACGATAGAAATCAAAAATCCCGATCATTGGCGATCTTAGGCTGCGACCTAACTTCACTTTTACTGCACTGAGGATGTAGCGTTCCAGTCCTTCCCGCCTGCTTGTAGACGTTGATGTCAGTGCCTTTGGTCTTTCCGCGCTTGTAGCCTGCGTCTGTAAGGCATTGTTTCACTACGCTAGTCGGTGCGTTGAAAAGGTTTGAAATGCCAGTGACCGTATAACC
>NZ_JBVCWP010000255.1:0-5530 GCF_057460485.1 Boseongicola sp. | reverse complement strand
CGTTCATGGGCGTGGCCCCAGAAGAATGGATAGAAACGCGCAGGGTCGGCGTGCACAGATACGGTCAGAACATCATTGCGGTCATAGAAAATGCCCTGCGTTCCATTGCCGTGGTGCACATCGATATCAAGAATTGCCGGTCGCAGGCCGTTGGCGCGCAGGCGTTCTGCCGCGATGGCAGAGTTGTTGAGGAAGCAAAACCCGCCCGCAAGATCGCCGAATGCATGGTGGCCGGGAGGCCGCGAGAGGGCATAAGAGGCGCGCGTGCCGTTCAGCAGTGTATCGGCGCCAGCCACTGCAGACTGCGCGGACCAATAGGCCGCCTCCCAGGTTCCAGCGGCTATTGGACAGGCGCTGTCGGCTTGATGAAACCCGGCTTGGCCGACGGCAGACTTCGGATAGCTGTCGGAGCGGTTCGCAGGGTGAATGTTAGGGATTACTTCCTCGCCAGCGCCATCGATATACTGCCAGCGTTTATGGATGGTTTTCAGAAATGTCAGATTTTCGGGTGAATGGATGGCGGCAATCGGACCAAGCCCCGCGTCTTCAGGCACTTCGAAAACACATCCTGCGGCCTCCGCTCCAGTGCGAAGTACTTTGATCCGTTCAGGTTGTTCGGGGTTCGGCAATACCTTGCCGTTGGCCATGAAATGCTTTGGGTCATGGTTCCATTGGCGATCGTCAAAAATGGCTTTCATGTTTGGCCTTTCAGGGCGTCTAACCCGTCCTTATTGAGGCGTAGACAGGGCGCTTACAACCCTTTATTTATTGACTCTTTTCGCTGTATGCGGAATTTTTGTGTACTATCTTTAACCGTAATTGTGTACCATTAATGTGGAACAGTAGCCCAGTACGACTGCAGCGGAAACCAGACCTTCTCTATGAACTCGTCAGCGCCGTCTTCGCCACGAAAGCCAATGCGAGCTAGCCAATTCTGAACAGGCTTCGACAGCTTGTCCCAATCGCTATACGTGGTATCCGCATAGGCCATCAGCATCTCGGGAGATTTCACTGCTGTGACGAACTGCCTGTCCAACGTGGCGTGATTGATGGCAGCGTTGAAGAAGCCGCCCGTAGCGAACAGGTCTTCGACATCGTCCTCGGGTTCTACGTGCAGCTTATTCTTCATACCCGACAGGAAAAGCAAAGCTCGGTAAAATTGGCTGACCGTGGGTCTAGCTTCGTCTTCGTACTCGTAGGTCATAACTTTGCCCTCGAGATGCGGCGCAGATGAATAGACGTAAGAAACTCTGAGGTTTTCACCGGTTAAAACTTCGTCCGGAGAAGTTGCGTGATGGCAAATCAAATAGAAAGACGGATAGCTGCTGCCAAGGTCGCGAACGAAATCTTTCGCGGCAATCTCCTGACCCTTCGTCATGGGCGTTCCTTTAGTTTTATTCTCCCCGAGTATCCACAGCCTTTTTGAGAAGGAGGTGAAGAAGTCCATGTCGCTAGCAAAAGTAGGGAAACTTGCGAAGTCGGTGTATTGGTGACGACGCTACTGTGGTCTATGTCGGCGTCGTGGATGCTGTACCTACGACGTCGGCGCGTACTGAGGGTGAACGAATGAAGGAGGCTCTTGACATCTTTGCCGCCGATCAGGCGAAAGCCTATGGCATCAAGACGGCTGATCAAATCGCACTCCGCCCAGATCTGCATCTGCACGTTGGGTCAGGGATCATCAGTTCTGCCAAAGACGCCGACTGCAACTTGATCATAATGGCAAGCCACATACCGGGCATCAAGGATCACATCTTTTCTTCTAATGCGGGTTATGTCGCCACCCACGCGCCAATTTCTGTTTATGTGGTGCGCTGACCGTTTAAGCCAGTCAGAATAAAGCTGTTTCGCCAATTAGGCGTTTGATTTGAAACTTCGCCGCGTTCTGAGTTGGACGTGTGACTTTCAGACGCCGAACGAAAGGCTGGTGTTCATCGCTTTCAGCGCCGGACGGCGGATGGACGAAAACGACCGTCCTGGACGCTTGGGTTACCCGATAGCCTTGACGAGCGCCGCTAGCGTGCTCTGCCGGATGTTGCCGTGATCGCCTCAACAGGCGTACCCGCCTCGCTCTCCAGACGGGCATTGCGAAGGCGCGTTGTCTTGACGGCGCGTATTTCCGCCTCGTCTTCGGCTATTCTCCTCATGATACGCGTGGTCTTGTCCAGCGGCGTTTCTTTTTTGGCGCCGATAGGTGTAAGCACGATCGTTTTTGCGAGTTTGGCCATCAATAATCTCCTTAACGTATTCTTTGCTTGGGTTGCGCTGCAGACAGGCTGGCTTCGGATGAGCCCGTGTAGCGCGCGTATGAATTAGTCGTGTCGATTGGCGAGTCCTACAGTTCTTGAGCTATCAGGATCAGCAACTGGCCACAGTTTCTCCATCCGCTTGATCCGGCTTGAAGCCCGTAGTCTTCGTCGCCAACCTGTCCGGTTTCGCACACCTAGACCCCTTGGGCTCATTGCAGAAAACCAATGGGCTATGCTGGCTCCGGGACGACCAAAACAGGACATGGTGCGAACATCGTGACCCTGCGGGAAATAGAAGAATCGAACAATGCTTCGAGCCAGGAACGGTTTGGAGAACCAACCACGATAACATCCGCATCGCAGTCATCGGCATAGTCGACGATTACCTGTTCGATTTGGCCGCTGCACTCCTCAATCTCGACCTCAACGCTTGTGTCACTTTCAACCCTCAGCTCTGCAAGTTGCTGGTTGCGATCTTCAATGATTTGAGAGTTATCAGTAGTCACTAAAGGAACGGCCGTAACCATTGGTCCTGCAGCCGCTAGTCCGGCCCCCTCGAACGCCGTTGGGATTACATTAAGCAAGCACACTTTGCCGTCCACGACCTCTGCCATGTCCAGGGCAACGTCAGCGATTTCGCGGTTCAAATCTTGGTCGACAGTCGTTACGACCATGATCCGCTGGAAGCGGGCGTTGTGCTGACTTGACTCAACACCGGTATCAGATTCTTTGGTTTTTGCGAGTTGGATTAGGGCAGACTGAAGGTCCTCGGCATTGAATGCCGGATTGGTACCAGCCATTCCCTCGGACGCCGCCTCCACCTTCTGATCTGCGTCAACAGCCATTGATCTTAGGACTTTCACCTTGTCATCGCGGCTGAGTTTGTTGTCACTCTACACATGATCTGGTGTTTCGAAATAGCGTGAGGGGTTCGATATTCTCGCGTTTGTGTAGATAGTCATAAGTCTCCTTTTTCACCGCGATTGGATACCAATCGGACAACTGTTGTTGATTGACGTGTTTTTTCGACCGCCTAGTTTGGTTAGGTCAACTTTGAACCTGCGAGCCGCTTGGATGTTTTGTTCAAGCGCGCACTTCTGACCCAGCTCTCATGTGGGTTTTTTGGCTCCAACAATTTAAACCTACAGTAAATAAAGGAAAAACTCAAGGTGACCTCAAGTTCTGATTGCAGGCCTCGATAACTAGTCCTTCGCGTCGGCTAATTTGACAGATTACTGTTTTTCTGAATCACTCTCGCAATCGTTTGATGAGGTGAATGAGATGTCGAAGAAAAGGCGATCAGCGAAGTATGTGGTTCGGTTGAACACGGAGGAGCGCTCCGAGCTTGAGGGCATGATCGGCAAAGGCCGGGATGCGGCGTACAGGCTGTTAAAGGCGCGCATCCTGCTCAAGGCCGATGTTGGTACCAATGGCGATGGGTGGGATGACGCGCGCATCGCCGAGGCGCTGGAAACCAGCGCGTCGACTGTCTTTCGCACGCGCCGCCAGTTGGTAGAGGAAGGTCTGAACGCGGCTTTGGCGCGCAAAAAACGTGAGACACCGCCCACGCCCGCGATCTTTGACGGGGAAGCTGAGGCGCGGCTCTTGCAACTGGCCTGCTCGAAACCGCCGGACGGCCACGCGCGGTGGTCCTTGCGGCTTCTGGAGAAACGGGTGGTGGAACTGGGCATCGTCGAGGCGGCGAGCGACAGCACGATCCAGCGCGTGCTCAAAAAAACGCGCTCAAACCGCACCGCAGCCGGTATTGGGTGATCCCGCCCAAGGCCAACGCCGCATTTGTTGCCGCGATGGAGGATGTGCTGGAGGTCTACACCCGCCCGCATGACCCGGCGCGCCCGCTGGTCTGCTTGGATGAGACGAGCAAGCAATTGACTAAAGAGACCCGCACGCCGCTCCCCATGAAGCCCGGACGCGAGGCCCGCTTCGACTACGAATACGAGCGCGCCGGGGTGGCCAGCCTGTTCATGCTGTTCGCGCCGCTGGAAGGATGGCGCCATGTCGCCGTGAGGGCGCAGCGCACGGCCGTCGATTATGCCCATATTCTCAAGGACCTCGCCGACACGCATTTTCCCGACGCTGAAAAAATCACCCTCGTTCAGGACAATCTGAATACACATCGCCCCGCGTCTCTCTATCAAGCATTTCCGCCCACCGAGGCCCGCCGTATCGCCGGGCGGTTTGAATGGCACTACACACCAAAGCATGGCTCATGGCTCAACATCGCCGAATGCGAACTGAGCATACTCGCTCGGCAATGCCTCGACAGACGCATTCCGGATCGTGCCAAACTTGAAACAGAAATCCGGGCCTGGACAAAGCATCGCAACAGCGACAGCGCAAAGGTAAATTGGCGTTTCTCAACCGACGATGCACGCATCAAACTCGCGCATCTATACCCGCAGATTAGCTGAATCAGGGGACTAGGGTGCTTGGGAGTTACGCGCTCGGTTCGGTTAGGTACATACGCGCTTTGTCACGGAGCTTTCAGAAGGGCTTCCAGGGCCAGCAGCTCTGGCTGGCGCAGATCGTGGCCACCCTCGTGGACTTTTGTGAACACCTGTGCGCCCTGCGTTGTGAACCAGTCGATCAATCGCTGGCTCATCGGCCATGGACAGATCGGGTCATGTTTCCCTGCGGTGATCAGAACCCGCTTGTCCGCAAGGGCTGGGACGGCCTCCGGTTCCCAGGGGATTAGCGGATGCAAAAGTGCGATCCGGTCGAACAGATCGGGGTGTGCCATTGCGACAGAGGCAAGGATGTTTGCCCCGTTCGAGTAGCCAAAGCCATAGACCGGCGCGTTTGGGTTCTGGGCCTTATGCGCTGCCACGAATTCAGCCATCGCTCCGGTGCGGCGAGCAAGATCGTCCATGTCATAGACGCCTTCGCCAGTGCGCCGAAAGAAGCGCGCCGCCCCCATTTCCGAGACATCGCCCCGGGGCGAGACAACGCCCGCCCTGGGCAAAAGCTGTTGCGCCAGTTCAAAGAACTGGTTCTCGTCACCGCCCGTGCCGTGAAAGGCAAAGACCAGCGCCGCGCCCGGTTTGGGTGCTTTGGTCAACGCGTGATAGGTTTTGGTCGACATAGTGATCTCCTTACGCGGTAAGTTTAGGCAGCAGGCCTTCGATCTGGACACGATGCGGCTCGTACCGGTCTGGCAGCTTCAGGGCTTGGCCCAAGTTTGCGGTATCTTCGTCACGGTCAAAGCCCGGCTCGTTCGTGGCAACCTCGAACAGGATGCCGCCCGGTGTGCGGAAATAGAT
>NZ_JBVCWP010000254.1:0-5601 GCF_057460485.1 Boseongicola sp. | reverse complement strand
GGCGACGTCGTTCTCAGGATGGAAGACCTCAAAAAATACTACGAGGTTTCTGCCAACGCGCTCTTTGGAGGTGCCAACAAGAAGGTCGTCAAAGCCAACGAAACCCTCACTTTTGAGGCCCGCGAGAGCGAGACTCTCGCCATCGTTGGGGAATCGGGTTGCGGTAAGTCGACCTTTGCAAAGGTCCTTATGGGCCTTGAGACCGCAACTGAAGGCAAAATCTTTCTCGACAACCGGGAAATCCAAGACCTGCCAATTGAGAAACGCGACACCAAAACGGTCTCTTCGGTTCAGATGGTTTTCCAAAACCCCTTCGACACGCTCAATCCATCGATGACGGTTGGTCGACAAATCATTCGCGCTTTGGAAATCTTCAAAGTAGGCAACAACCAAGCCGAACGCCGCACGCGGATGCTTGAACTTCTCGACCTGGTGAAACTACCGCGAGAATTTGCTGACCGTATGCCACGCCAGCTTTCGGGTGGTCAGAAACAACGTGTTGGTATCGCGCGCGCATTCTCAGGCGGCGCGCGCATCGTGGTCGCAGACGAGCCGGTCTCAGCGCTTGATGTGTCGGTGCAGGCGGCGGTCACGGACCTCCTCATGGAGATCCAGCGTAACGAGAAAACGACGTTGCTGTTTATCAGCCACGACCTGTCGATCGTTCGTTATCTGTCGGACCGTGTGATGGTCATGTACCTTGGCCACGTGGTTGAATTGGGCACCACCGATCAGGTGTTCTCGCCGCCATACCACCCCTACACCGAGGCGCTTTTGTCCGCTGTTCCCATTGCGGACACCAGCATCCAGAAAATGCACATCGTGTTGGACGGCGACATCCCGTCGGCAATGAACCCACCGCCCGGCTGTCCGTTCCAGACGCGCTGTCGCTGGAAGAACAAGGTTGCGGACGGGCTTTGCGACAGGGAAATGCCGCCGGTTCGCACGCTTGCCAACGGTCATCAGATCAAGTGTCACCTGCCCGACGCCGAACTTGATAACATGGAGCCCGTCATCAAGATGGCCGCTGAATAACGCGGGCCCGATCCAAGACGTTCAATGGCCGGGTATTTCGCCCGGCCATTTTTTGTCTCAGCGGGAATCGTAAAAGCCCTCAACTTCTGTTAAGATAAGGCTATGCTTCGTTTACTCATCCCACTGGTTTTTGCCGCCGCCCCTTCGTTTGCGCAAGATGCCCCCGAACCCGAGGGGAGAGATCTGATGAGCGAAGCTTTACGGCTTTTCATGCGTGGATTGCTTGAAGAAATGGAGCCCGCCATCAACGACTTATCGGCGCTTCTCGATAGTCTTGATGCCTACCACGCGCCCGAAGTCCTCCCAAACGGTGACATCATCATCCGCCGCAAGACCCCGTTGAAGCCGGAAGAAAACGACACCGGCGAGATTGAGCTTTAGCGCCCAATCACAACAATATCTGTTGCTCCCAGCGCTGAACCCAGCGAATTCAGGCGCGCTTCTGCAACTTCACCAAACAGACCACGCGTTCCCGGCGCTAGACGAACCTCAAGCCTTTGTTTCTTAGGGAAGTACTTGAAACTCCCCATTTTCTCGTCTTTCGACGCGGTCAGCATGGCACCAAAGCGCATTGCCTTCCCAAGAATTTCGGCTTGCTTCAGGAAGTCATCGTCGATCAGCTTGAACAAGGGGTCAAAACGGGAATTCACACGGCTGTTTTTATAGCGATGCAGCAATGCAACCCCAAGAAACACCCGTTCCGAATGCGTCATGCCGCCAAGGTTCGCCCGTGTCGCCTCGTCAAAACAGACCTCGTGGCGATAGTCCGGATGCGCACGCCAGCTGACGTCATGCAGCAAACAGGCGGCCTTAACCAACCGATGCGGCGCGGCCTTGCGGCCTGAAAAAAGCGGCAGCACAAAATCGTAAAGGCGCCGCCCAAAACCGGGCATGCGCGCATCTTTCGCTTCGGCAAACCGGCAGGCTTCGATTAACGGATCGCGATCCCGCAGGCGCTGCGGCATCTGCTCATAAAGCATGCCCTCGCGGATCCCATAGCTGGAAATCGCAATATCATACGGCTTTAACTGGCGGATCAATTCCTTCAAAACCAGTGAGGCCAACGGCACCAATGCCATCCGGCTTTCGCTCAGCCCGCACCGCAGGCGCAGGTCTTCAATCTTGGAGTCCTGAATGTAGTCAATCGTCGCCAGAACCGATTTCCGCGACATCCTATATTCGTGCAAAACCGTCAGTGGATAACCGCGTCGATCCATATCGATCCGCGCCAAAGCGCGCCACGACCCACCCACTAGAAAGAGGCGGTCCTTCTGCGACCCCATCGTTTCGGCAAGGGCAGCAACTTCTACGGCAATATGATTTTTAAGCCCCTTCTTACCGCCCTTGATGGTTTTCAGCCGCTGCGGGCCAAGCTTGGTTGAAATCCGTTTGCCGACCCGGCCGTCCCGCAATTCGGCAAGCTCCATCGACGAACCACCAATATCGCAGACCAACCCATAGGCCCCCGGCCAACCCAACAAAACTCCTTGTGCTGAAAGGCGGGCCTCTTCCTCTCCGTCGATAACCCAAAGGCGAAGGCCAGTCTCGCGCTGTAGTTCCTCCCTAAACGCGGGACCGTCCTCCGCCTCGCGCACCGCAGCTGTTGCAACAGCTGTAAGCGGTGCGATTCTCATGCCCTCGGCAAGCAATTGAAACCTTTTGATCGCTGACAAAGCCCTTATGCGGCCTTCGGGATTGAGACGCCCTGTTTCCGCCAACCCGGCGCCAAGGCCGGCCATGACTTTTTCATTGAAGAAATATGCAGGGCTTCGGGCGGCGCCATCAAACACCACCATCCGCACCGAATTCGAGCCAACATCAAGCACACCAACACGGCTTAAGGCCCGCGCGCTCGGGTCCTCGAACAGTGGCCGTCCAAACGGGCCCCAATCTTCGGTCGCTGCGTCACCGCTAGCGTCCATGTGGATCCCCCCGACGCATTTCACGCTGAGACCATGCACCTCAGAACCCATTGCGTCAACGAGGCAAAATCATCAAATATCAAGCTCGACGCTAACCGGGAAGTGATCTGACGCGGTAAGTAAAGCGCTCACCAACTCAGGCACTTCGGCAATATTGGCATCGTCAACGGGATGCCAGATGCGCCAGCGATCCGCTTCGTCCACAAGCGCCGGCGAGACCATCACATAATCAAGCAGCGTTTCCATCCAACGCTTTTGATCTGCCAACCAAAACCGAGCCGACGCGGGCACTGGGCCAGGCACACGGCCGATCATCGCGGCAGCATGTGGATCAAATAAATCGGCTTCGTCATCAACGCCAAGAACGATCTCAACGCCGGACCGTCCGAACAATTTTTCATATTCATCCAAGCCCGGCCCGTCGTTGAAGTCACCCAGAACAACAAGCCTATCGTTTTGATCAAGGTGATCATCGACACGCTCGCGCAACCAAATGCATTGCGCCAACTGCTTGCGTCGATTCTCGATGGCAATTCGCATAACACCGGCATCCGTCCGCGCGCCATGCGGGGCTTTGGACTTTGCATGCACTCCAATCAGTCGCAAGTTCACGCCATCTTTGGTCCGCACCGCCAACTCGAGCGGAGGCTTAGACCAGCGCACCTTTTCCGGCGCCGCATCCACATCAAGATCGATTTCATAGTCCTGATCAAAACGCGGTTCGCCTTGCGGATCGTGCTCCACTGTCATCGCATCCGGGTCATACAAAAGCGCAATCTCTTGCTGGGTATCATTCACAAACCCCATCACCGCGCGACGCGACCGCAAGCCCATCGTTTCCGCAAAAATCTCCAAAGCCGCCGCGCCGTCACGTCTGCGGTCGCTGTCAGGGGCTTCTATAATCATCACGGCGTCCGCATCTAGGGCATTGAAAACAATTCCTAATGCTTCGATCTGTTGGAACCGCTTCACGTTATATCGCCCGGACCATCCGGCATCGTTCAAGAGCCGGCCCCGGTCATCAAAAAGGTTCGAAAACCACTCAACATTGTAGGTTACAAGCCGCACCTACGCCGCGTCCCTGTTAATCTCTTCCCAAGCGTGATTGACCGCGATCAGGCGTTTCTCGGCCATTTTCAGCGCCTCTTGCGGCAACCCCCGCGCCATCAACCGATCGGGGTGTGTCTCGCGGACAAGGTCTCGCCAGGCGCTGCGAATATCCTTCATCGGCGTGTCAGGCTCGACGCCCAGAACGGCCCAGGGGTCAGGCTCGGCGTCCGCGACAAATCGGGTCCGGATCGCACGAAACTGTCGGTCGCTCAGGCCGAAAATCTCGGAAACGCGCGCCAGAAACTGATCTTCCTTTGGATGATAATCGCCATCAGCCACCGCGATATAGAACAGCCCTTCAAGCAAGTCGCAAAGTGTTCCATCCGCCTCGTTAAACATCCGCGCGATGCGTGTGGCATACTCTTCAAATCCCCCCACGTCCTGGCGCGCAAAATTGAACAGCTTGGCTGCATTGCCTTCCTCGGCGGCCGGAATATGAAAAACTTCGCGAAACGCAGTCACTTCGTCGCGTGTCACTAAACCATCAGCCTTCGCCATCTTCGCGCCCAAGGCAATCACCGCAATCGTGAACGCAATCGAGCGTTCTGGTGGCGAGCGCAGCATGTCGAACACCGAGGCGAGACTTTCGCCAGAGCGCAGTGCGGCAAGCGCGTCAGCTATGCGGGACCAAACGGACATGGACATGATCTTACGCGGAACTCTCCGCGTCGTCACCCATGGGTTGTAGCCATTTTTGCATCATGGTCAGATCCAGCCAGCGACCGAACTTGAAACCGACCTTTGGCAACACAACGACGGTTTCAAACCCGATCCGTGCATGGAAGGCAACACCTTCTGGGTTCTCGCCGCTGACGCCGGCCCAAAGCGATCCGATCCCAGCCGCGCGGGCGTGATCCTCGACCCTTTGCATCAACGCGCGGCCTGTCCCCCGCCCGCGTGCCTCGGGGGCAAGTATGATCGAGTGTTCCATCGTACGCGCATAGCCAAGTCCGCGCCTGAATTGGTCGTAACTGGCATAGCCTAGAATCACGCCGTCGTCTTCGGCCACAAATATGCCTGGCGCATTTTCGATGAGCTTCGCCACTTCATCGAGACTGAGTTCGATAGGCTTAAACGAGATTGTCGTGTCGCGGATAACCGGGTTCAGCACAGCTGAAATTCCGGTAGCGTCACGCGGCGTGGCCGGACGCACAATCATGCGAGGATCCGGTTGCCTTCCGGTGTCGCAATCGTTGCGATTAACCGCTTTTCCGGCCCCTCACGTACCAGCGTCGACTGCAGTCTGTTCAGCGCAGGAAAGGCATCGATCAATTCACCGGCTCGTGGGTGGAACACATCCAGCCGCACAAGGCGAAACCCGCAATCCGGCAGGCGTCCTGCAGGATGCGCGCTGTCACCCCAGTGGATCAGTGCCGGGCTTGCATCATCGAAGGGCAGCTTGCCGAACTCTGGCACCGCCATTTGCCAGCGCATATCCCCGCGTGACAGCCACATTGCGCGACCTGATCCGGGGGGGGCCTCATCTAGTGCCGCTTCAAGATCATCGGTCCGACAAATCCAATTCATCATCCGC
>NZ_JBVCWP010000253.1:0-5614 GCF_057460485.1 Boseongicola sp. | reverse complement strand
GCCACAGGGCGCGTTGTGGCAACAATTGCCCGCTCCACCGTGCTTGGCGCTTCAAACGTCGGGGCAGGGAGCTCCAGCGAAGGCAATGGCGAAGCCGCCCCGCGTGCTACATCCCAAACCGGCTTAACGTCCGGAACAGATCGTGCGGGCTGTTGCAAAGCCGCCAATTGCGGGACAGCTTCCGCTTCAATCGACGGAGCAGTCGTCACTTCTGGCGCATCCTCCAGTTTCGGGGTCGCATTTGGGACCGTGCTGTCCGACCAAAGGTTAACCTTGGTTACCGTGTCCTCAGAAACAGGCGCATCCAATACTTCTGCAATCGGGGATACGTCCGGGACCGCCTCCCAGGCCGCAACAAGGTCCGAAATGCCCTCCGGAGCCGCTTGCAAACTTAACGCCGCGCGTCCCTCGGCCCCCGCGCCCTCAAACCCGCCGTTTGCCGCGTGATACCCAAGACCCGCCAAATGGATGCCTGTCGCCAATCCAAACGCCACAATGAAATCCCAGTGCGCGATCATGCCACGGTCTCCATCGCGTCCGCCGTCTCAGAAATCGCGGCAGCTATGGCGGCTAAACCATCGCTTAACGCCGCAGGCCCCGGAGCCAGCACCAAGGGCGATTTCAACTCAATAATGCGCCCCCGTGACACCGCCGGAATAGCCGCCCAACCGGCGCGCGCGGCGATCTTTTCTGGCCGCACCTTCTTGCCACACCAACTGGCGAGGATCAGATCTGGCCGGGCTGCAATCACGTCCGAGCTATCCAAAATCCGGCCCTTCGCGCCCTGTGCCTGCGCACGATCCGCGAAGACATCGTCGCCGCCAGCAATCGCAATCAGTTCTGACACCCAGGCAACCCCCGCAATCATAGGGGCGTCCCATTCCTCAAAATACACCCGAGGCCGTACCCACCCGGCCGCCGTCGTGCGCGCCTTCGAGATATTATCCTGCAGCTCGCCAATCAAAGCATCCGCCTGCGATGCATGCCCGACCAACGCGCCAAGCGTGGCGATCATCTCGAAAATTCCTGCTACCGACCGCTGATTAAACGCGTGCACAGCCACGCCCGCCCGGATCAGATCCGCGGCAATATCCGCCTGCAAATCCGAAAACGTCAGGACCAGATCCGGCTCAAGCGCCAAGATCTTCGGCACGTCAGCACTGGTGAACGCGCCAACACGCGGCTTCTCACGCCGCACACGGGCAGGGCGCACCGCATAGCCAGTCACTCCGACAATGCGGTCTTCCGCGCCTAGGATATATAGGGTCTCGACCGTTTCTTCGGTCAGACACACAATGCGTTGGGGTCCGATCATACCGCCCCCTCCAACACGTCTGTCACATGAAACGCATCGCCATCCCAACGTCCGCAAACTTGAAACACGTCGCGTAATCGGTCGTCGCTTAACACCTCGCGTGGTGTGCCGTCTGCCACCAACTTTCCGCGATGGATCATCACCAAACGCGTGCAATGTTGCGCGGCCAACCCAAGGTCATGCATCGACACCAACACCGACTTGCCGCCCTGCGCCAGCTTTGAGAAGACCCGCATTAAACTGAACTGATGGGCTGGGTCCAAACCTGCCACCGGCTCGTCCGCCATGATCAGAGGTGTGCTTTGTGCCAAAACGCGGGCAATTAAAACGCGTGCCTGTTCACCGCCCGACAATGCAGTTGCATCCCGCCTTGCAAAGGCCGTCAGACCCATCTGCTCTAACGCCTGCGCGACCGCCTCGTGATCGGCCTGCGATAGCTTCCGCCCCCCTGCCAGATAGGGCGATCGCCCAAGCGATACCAAAGTCTCGACGGACACTGGCCAGGCAATCTCGCGCGCCTGTGGCAACCACGCCGCCGCCTTCGCGCGGTCGCGCGCGTGAAGGGCCGTCAACGACGACCCACCAGAAGCGGCCAAAAGCCCCAAAGCACCACGCATCATCGTCGTCTTGCCGGCACCGTTTGGCCCGATCAGCCCAACAACCTCGCCGGCACCAATCTCAAGCGTAACACCATCCACAACCGGACAGCCGCCACGCATCACCGTCAAAAGATCAAGGCTCAACAGGCTCACAGCCCCGCCCTCCGTGTCCGAAAGATCAGATGCAGGAACACAGGCGCGCCAATGAACGCGGTCAAAACCCCCAGCTTCAGATCCCGGTCAGGCAACAATCCCTGCGCGGCACTGTCGGCCAAAAGGACCATCGCAGCCCCACCCAATGCCGACGCTGGCAACAATCGCGACGGCAGCCCGCCTGTCAGGGGGCGCAAGATATGCGGTACAACCAACCCGACAAAGCCGATTGCCCCCGTAACTGCCGTCGCCGCGCCAACAGCCAGAGCAGTCCCTGTCACAACCATTAAACGCAAACGCCCGATGCGAACGCCCAAAGCCTCTGCCGCATCTTCGCCAAGGGTCAAAGCGTCGAGACCCCGACCGGTCAAAAACAAAACCACACAGCCCAGAGCAATCAACGGCCCCGCCAGCCACACATGGGTCCAGCTGCGGTCCGCCAATGATCCCATTAGCCAGAAAATAATCTCGCTTGCGGCAAAGGGGTTCGGCGACAGGTTTAACACCAATGACGTGGCCGCCGCCGCCAATGCAGAAATCGCGATCCCCGCCAAAATCAAAACCAGTGATGATCCCCGTGGCCCGGCCAGCAGCAACAGCAGGCCAACCGCCACACCGGCTCCGACCAGCGCGAAGATCGGCAATGCCAAAGCAAACGTCGCCGCCAACCCGGTCTGAAGGGCGATCACCGCCCCCAAAGCCGCCGTCGCTGAAACGCCAATTAATCCCGGTTCGGCCAATGGATTGCGCAACAAACCTTGCATTGCGGCCCCGGACAGGCCCAAAGCCGCCCCGACCAGAGCGCCCAGAACTGCGCGTGGCAGGCGGATTTCGCGCATCACGACCGTCTCTGGGCCGCCGTTGTCGACAAAAAACGCCGACAGTCCGCGCGCCACAGACATCCCCGAAGGCCCCGTAACCAACGATACGACAAATCCAAAAAGCACGAGGCCCAAAAGCCCAAGCACCAACGCAATGCTACCCGCATCGCGTGAGGCCTTGAAGTCAGTTGATGTCCCGTCTGCCACTGCCATGGCTGACCCCCAAAACGGCCCCAAAAAAAGCCGCCACGTCTCATCCAAATATCCGAAGAAATCACACTCCGGACGGCGAACATCTGCCACCACGCCGGAGAACCGTAGCTCGTACACGCGCCCCGCGCCCCGAACTGGGTGAACGCCTCGGCAGGTCTCCTGACTTCACGGGTCGTCGCTAGGGCCTGCCTTCCCAGACGTTACCGTCCAGTGGCGCGTTCAGCCGTTGCTCGCCGCTTACAGTTGCGGGGGCAGTCACGGAATTGGAGGCTCTCCCCCGCACCGCGTTCCCTTTTGCCCGGCAGTCGCCTGCCGGAACCGAAGCTATCGCAATCTGCATGGGGTCACAGGGCCATAGGAGTCAAGTCCGCACGCGCCTCTCAACGTCCATCTGCGACGCGCGAATTGCTGCCGACCAGAAAATATTCACAATCGGAAACCTTGACTTCTTGCGAATTGTTCTCAATTAGTAATGAGAGTGCGAATTATTCTCATTTTTAAAAATCTAAATACAAAGGACCACACGTGCAAAGACGGCAGTTCATCACAGCAATTGGAGGCGCATTTGTCGCCGCAAGCTTGGCTGCGCAGGCGCGTGCAAAGGGTTCAACGCTTTCTGTCGTTGCGACAACCGGCATGATTGCTGACACAGCACGCCGTGTCGGCGGGGACCTTGTAACGGTCAAAGCCCTAATGGGGCCGGGGGTCGACCCACATGGTTACCGCCAGACTCGCACAGATATCTTCGCCATGGCACGTGCCGACCTTGTGCTGTGGAATGGCCTCTATCTAGAGGCGCAGATGGAAGACTTTTTGGCTGATCTCGGGCGTAAAACGCCTGTGCGCGCCGTGGCCGAAGGCGTCCCGGCCAAAGACCTTGTCAGCCATGACGACTACGCCGACCGCTTCGATCCGCACGTCTGGATGGACCCGGCGCTTTGGACCTATGCAGTTGCAGCCGTGCGCGACGCCATGAGCGAAGCAGCCCCGGATTTTGCGGACAATTTCGCCGCCAACGCGGAAACCTACATTGCAGAGTTGACTAAACTCGCGGCTTACACTGCGGTGTCGCTTGAAACCGTTCCCGCCGAAACCCGTGTTCTGATCACCGCCCACGACGCCTTCAATTACTTCGGCCGTGCCTACGGTTTTGAGGTGCTCGGCATTCAAGGTATTTCGACCGACAGCGAAGCGGGTGTGAATCGCATCTCGACGCTCGTCGATATGATTGTGGAACGTAAAATTGGTGCCGTCTTCGTCGAAAGCTCGGTCTCCGATCGCTCGATCCGCGCTCTCATCGAAGGGGCCGCCGCCCAAGGCCACAGCCTTAATATCGGCGGAGAGCTTTTCTCCGACGCGATGGGCGAACCCGGCAGCTACGAGGGCACCTACGTCGGAATGATCGATCACAACGCGACCACAATCGCCACCGCTTTGGGTGGCACCGCGCCGGCACGCGGGTTGAATGGCCTTTTGAGCGCAGGAAGCTAAGGAAACAAAATGCTTCAGATTGCAAACGCAGAGAATGTCCGGGCCGAAGCGCAGTTCTTGCGCGAAAGTCCCTTTGCGATCCGTGGCCTGACGGTCTCTTACGACCAGAAGCCGGCCGTATTCTCGGTCGATGCCACGTTTCAACCCGGCAAAATGACCGCAATTGTCGGCCCCAACGGCGCTGGCAAATCCACGCTGATCAAGGCGGCACTGGGCATCATCAAGCCGCTCTCCGGGCAAGTCACCATAATGGGCCGCCCCGTCGCGGCGGAAATGCACCGCATCGCCTATGTCCCCCAGCGCGCCAGCGTCGACTGGGACTTCCCCGTGCGCGTTATTGACGTCGTTCTTATGGGTCTTTTTCGCAAAACCGGCCTTCTGGGGCGTCTTTCAGGGGCTGATCGCAAACATGCGATGTCGTGTCTGAACCGCGTCGGCATGACCGACTTTGCCAACCGCCAGATTGGCCAGTTGTCCGGCGGTCAGCAGCAACGTGTGTTCCTCGCGCGTGCGCTGGCGCAGGACGCCGATCTTTATCTACTGGACGAGCCCTTCGCCGGTGTTGATGCTGCCACCGAAAAGGCCATCATTGCCGTCCTGAAGTCGCTGCGCGCCGAAGGCCGCACGGTTGTCGCAGTCCATCACGATCTGTCCACCGTGCCGGATTACTTCGACAACGTGCTGCTGCTGAACGTTCGTAAAATCGCCGAGGGGCCGGTTGAAACCGCCTTCACCGACGCGAACTTATCCGCCACCTACGGAGGACGTCTCGCCACAGCCCGGATCGACCCAGCCGCGGTTGCAGGCTAACGTCATGTTATTCGAAGCGCTGTTCTTCCAGCTTGGCTACAACGCCACGCTCGTAACCTTTGGCGCGACCCTTCTTGGGGTCGCCGCAGGCGTCACCGGCAGCTTCCTCTTTTTCCGCAAACGCGCGCTTGTGTCCGATGCGATCAGCCACGCGACACTTCCCGGCGTGGCGCTTGCCTTCATTGTCATGGTTGCACTTGGATTTGACGGTC
>NZ_JBVCWP010000252.1:0-5641 GCF_057460485.1 Boseongicola sp. | reverse complement strand
GACCATCTTGCCTTTCTGGCGTGAAGGTGAAGTTAAACCGCCGCCGAGGCCTTTTTGTGATCCCCTGACCTCCAGAATCCCATCAACACTCCTGTTGGACCCCGACGAACCGTCGTCTTTTCGCGAAGGAGCATGCTCGAATGCCGTTAACCATAAACCACTGTAGGTCTCGCTTAGTCCAACACATCAAAATAGCTTTGTTCGCGCGATGGTAATTGTGCGATCGCTCGCCGCTTCCAGTACAACGTGTCATTGATGCGGAGAGTTTTGCATGTCAGACGGTCTGAGTCAGATTAATGATGCGGACATCGAGAGAATAAATGGGATCTTGACATGCTCAGTAGACGTCGTCGCCACAGCACGTCAGGATCTCGAGGAACACCGAGTTCCCGCAGATAGTCCGCCTTTAGTCGATTTACCAAAGCGCGGGTTGCCCTCTCGACCCGCGACCCAGAGAAACGTCACGTCGGCACAAAGACGCGCACGTCTCCGACAACTTCTTCGGAATCCATCTCCGGATAGTGTCGCCGCGCACTCTCATCAAGCCATCCGGAATCTACATGAAGATCATACAAGCGCTGAACAGATCGAGAAGCGCGTTAGGACGAAGAGTTCTTTTGAAATCCCAAAACGTCAACGCGTTTGGTTTCGAAGGCAGCCAGCCGAGGCTCTTTTTCAACAAGAGAAAAATGAAGAACTGCGCCAGCGGGATAGGAAAGTAAATCGGCATCGAGGGCACCGAAACGAAAAAAAAGCGGCCCCTAGAAGCTCGCCGAATGGTTTTTCCTCCATGCTTATAAGCTGGATGCAACGCATGGACTACCTCACCAACGCAGTCATTGGCGTCCTGGCTACCGCTCTTGTCATTTCCTTGTTTGTCCGCGCGGGACAATCCGATCCGTATCGTGGCGTGTTGCCGGTAGGAGCTAATGCCAATACGAGGGGCGCCCAGCAGGCCATTGCCGTGGCGTCCGAAGCGTCTCTCTATCCAGCCCGGGGTTTCAACATACTACCGAGAGAGCCCCGTGAGCCCCTACCTACATTTGCCAAAGATATATCCGGTCTGCTGTTCTTGGCGTATCCTTTGCCGGCGGCGCCAGGTATAACCGTTATCCCTTACACGGGTTTGCCGCAGGCTCTGCCGGCGTTTCCAGAGGACATTGCCCAATTAGTCATGATCGCTTCGAGTCCGGGTCCGGATGGACGCGATTACCTAATCAGGACGTTGGTTTTTGAGGCATCGGGCGAGACCGAGATTGGCAAGTTCGCAGTCGCCCACGCGATCCTTAATCGAAAAAGCAGTGGTAGATGGGGTCGTAAGATCGCGGACGTCGTCACGTCTCCCTGGCAATTCGAACCCTGGATGACTCGCAAAAATGAGATAGAGGGACTCTCTCGGACCGATCCGCGCTACCTGGAAGCCGCTGAGATCGCAGACGCTGTGTTGGCCGGACACATTCCAGACCCGACGGCAGGCGCGACACACTTCCTCAACCCAGTAATCGTTCGAGAAAGGCGAGGGGATTCCTTGCCCTCTTGGGCAGACAGTGACGGACGGCCGATTGGTAGGCATGTGTTCTATTGTCCAGAATGCAATGGAACCAAACCGAAGCCAGCCGCAGCAGTTGAAGCTCGGGAAGTGCAACGTAACAAAGCCACGCCTGCGGTTGCAGATCGAGTAAAACCTCCGCGCGTTGGTCAAACGGTAGTGGCTGAGGCCCCGGCAGAAGTGGGGGCAGCCAAGACAGTACCAGCGGTGCTAAGGCCTGTTGCTGAGCGGCCGGAGGCAAGGTCAAAGCCAGAACCAACAACGCAACGTCGACAGACAAACCTCCCATGGTTAAGCCCAACACAGGGAAGACAAAGGCGGAATTTCGTACCGCATGCCTTCTGGTAAGAGCGTTAGACTGATTTGTGCCGAGCGCCTATGTGCCGCTTTTGGCACTTAGCCGACCTCGATGCCTGAGCTGACGATGTCTGCTTTTAACCCCGCACGTGGGTTTTCGATACAATTGGAATCACCAACGCACAGCGTCGCGCCATGTCGTCGTTGAACCGCGTGGGTTGTGCCAGATGGCCTTTCATCGGCTGATGGAAATGTCTGCTTTTGGCACTTAGCGGACCTCAATGGCGAAGCCAAGTATGTCTGCTTTAGGGTGTAAAGCGGACGTGGCTAGGTCGCGTTCTGATGTCTGCTAATGACCCAAAGCGGACCACTTCTGCAGAACAACTGTAACCGACCGTCAGAACCTCAGCAGGTACGGCTAATCAATTTCCGAGGTCACGAGTGGGACTGTTGGTCGCGAAACCGTTTTTTCGGCCAGTTCTTTGATGATTATCAAAGCGCAGTTGGGTTTGTGTGCAACCAGTACTGGTTCCACAGTATGCCGCACGGCGCTGGTGGAGGGTATCTATGTCCCTCACTCGTCCGTAACAGCTGCCGGGTGGCCGAGGTCGTGTCGACCAATCCGGGGGCGTGTCGATGACAAGTGGCGAATGTCCGAGAATCGGAGAAGATTTCGCATGCTTAGAAAAAATCCAGGTGGAGCCGCAGGAAAGCCGTCCGATACTCCCGTCAAGCTGGCGGAGGTCTTTTCCGAAAAGGCTGCACCAGAGCCGGGCTTGGAGACTGGGCCGCAGGCGCACCATCGTCTGGCCGAAATGCGCCATGACCCGGAAGTGGTCCGTCGCGCTTTTGAAACCGGTGAGTATCCGTACCACAGTAAGATGGGTACCGCCGCCTACGAGAAGCGGAAGGCGAAGCTACAAGCGGAACTGCTCAAGGTGCAGCGCTGGGTCAAGGAGGCCGGGGTTAAGATCGTGGTGATCTTCGAAGGCCGCGATGCGGCCGGCAAGGGCGGCACCATAAAGCGTTTTATGGAACACATGAATCCGCGCGGAGCGCAGGTCGTGGCCTTAGAGAAACCGAGCGAGGAAGAGCGCGGGCAGTGGTACTTCCAGCGCTACATTAAGAACTTGCCCACCGCCGGCGAGATCGTCCTGTTTGACCGCTCCTGGTACAACCGAGCCGGGGTCGAGCGAGTGATGGGCTTTTGCTCACCAAACGAGTATCTGGAGTTCATGCGTCAGACCCCTGAAGTCGAGCGCATGCTGACCCGGAGCGGCATCAAGCTATTCAAATACTGGTTCTCGATCACCCGCGACGAGCAGCTGCGGCGCTTCAAGTCCAGGGAGATCGATCCGCTTAAACAGTGGAAGCTCTCGCCCATCGACGTGGCGTCGCTACAGCAGTGGGACGAATACACCGAGGCCAAGGAAGCGATGTTCTTCTATACAGACACCGCCGACGCACCGTGGACCATCGTTAAGTCTGACGATAAGAAGAGGGCTCGCCTCAACTGCATGCAGCATTTTCTGTGGTCATTGCCCTATCCGGACAAGAATCTGCAAGTCGTACACAGTCCCGATCCGTTGATTGTGGGCAACGGCTCCCACGTCGTGCATGCGAGCGATCACATCCTGGGCAAGAGCCTTCACCCAGGCGCACGCAAGACTTGATAGCTCCCTGCCCCCATGACCACTGGCTGGGGCCCACCGTATCCGCTTCTGGCACTTAGCGGACCCCTGGAGCGGGCCCACATAACGTCCCCTTTTGGGGGCATAGCGGAACGCCCCGGACCCAAGAACTCAATGTCCGCACAATGCGTGATCGATCACCTTGGAGAGGACAAGTCACTTTTCTTGCCTTGAGAAGCCTCGCGAAGCGGCGGACCTCATTCTTAAGGCATCACAATGAGGAAACGTTGCGAGGAGCAGTCATGGCCGACCTAAAGCTTACTTATTTTGACTTTCATGGTGGTCGCGGTGAGCCCGCAAGGCTTGCCCTCTCGATCGGTGGACTCCCGTTCGAAGACGATCGCGTCGCGTTCGCCGACTGGGAACGGCGCAAGGAAGCCACCCCGTTTGGCGCCTTGCCCGTGCTTGAAGTGGATGGACAGACCCTTTCGCAGTCGAACGCGATCAATCGCTATGTGGGCAGGCTCGCAGATCTGTATCCGTCCGATCCCTGGCAGGCCGCACTGTGCGATGAGGCAATGGACGCCGTGGAGGACGTCGTAAGCGAGATCGTGACGACCATGTTTCTCCCAGAGGAGGAGAAGAAGACGCGGCGCCAAGCATTGGCAGAAGGGCCGATCCCGTTCTATCTCACACGCCTTCAACGAAGGCTCGAAGCTCAAAGAGGCCAGTACTTTGCTGCTAATCGCTTGACCGTGGCAGACCTCAAGGTTGCCATGTTGATCCGGCAGCTCAAATCTGGCGTGCTCGACTATGTGCCGACCGACCTGCCAGATCGTATTGCGCCCAAACTCGTTGAACACCATGAGCGGGTTATGAATGATCCAGGTGTCAAAGCCTATTATGCAAGGCATGGTGTCGCCGCTTGACGGTGCCTCCTCGATCTCCCGGTCGATGTCGGCTTTTGGCACAAAGCAGACCTCGAAGCCGAGGCTTAGGATGTCTGCTTTCGGATGCAAAGCGGTCGTCCATAAGTCGCGTTCCGATGTCAGCTAATGACCCAAAGCCGACTTAGTTATCGGCAGCCTTGGCCCACTCAAGATCGCATATCCCCTCCTTCAACATGATTGGGCGAGGGGCGAGGATGGCTTTGCAGCCGCGTCAAAGATTACCGAAATATGCTTCCCGGCTCGGCTGCGCTGGCCGGAAAGCAGGGGCGTTCTCGTCCGGCAGCCAGTTCTTGTAGACCACGCCGTCCTTCATCACGAAATCAACCTTGTCCCGCTTGAGCGAATGGATGTCCTCCAGCGGGTTGCCATCGATGAGGATGATGTCGGCATAGCCGCCTTCGGCGATCGTGCCCAGAGTGCCTTCCTTGTAAGGGTTCATGCCACCCGTCCAGGTAAGAACCTCGGCGGCATTGCTGGTTGCCGTCTTCAGAGACAAGTGAGGATCTTTGGCAACCTTTTCGTTGAACCAGATGATGTTATCGGCCTGACGCACCACGTCGGGACCGAACATATCGCCGCCTGTGACCATAAGCAGCCCGTGCTTGACCGCCCATTCCATCATTTGTTGGGCACCCGCATTCACCTGCGCCGCCTTGGCTTTCTGATCCGCATTAAAGAAGGTGATGCTCTCAGGATCGCCAAAAGCCTCCAGCGACTGAACAGCCTGAACCGAAAGCGCGACACCTTCTTCCTTCATGCGCATGATGGTCTTCTCCGAAACCAGAAAATTGTGATCGATCACACGGACGCCAGCATCAATGGCCCGATTGACTGAACGGTCATGATAGGCGTGCACCAGCACATAGGTACCGTAGTCTTCGGCTACACCGACGATCGCTTTCAGTTCTTCAAGGGAGTACTGGGTCGTGTGCAAAGGATCAAATTCGCTGGCAACGCCTCCACCAGCCATGACCTTAATCTGGGTAGCACCTGCCCGAAGATTGTGACGCGCAGCCCGTATTACTTCGGGGACGCCATCCGCGATAAACCCGAACATATGGGCTTCAAGATCGTCCACGTCACCAGGAACATCGTTGAATGAGCCCGTGTCCGCATGCCCGCCCGTCTGGCTGAGGAACGCACCGCTGGGGTAGATGCGGGGACCAGGAACGATGCCGTTGTTGACGGCTTTGGCAACGCCCAGAATGTTGCAG
>NZ_JBVCWP010000251.1:0-5721 GCF_057460485.1 Boseongicola sp. | reverse complement strand
GCTTCATCTCGGCCATCCCCAAAGAAATGGACGAGACCGCATTTTTAGACGGATACACTCGCCCGCGCTTTATCTGGCAGTTCCTGTTGCCCCAAATTGCGCCTGGAATCGCCGTGACTGCATTCTTTTGTTTCATGTTTTCCTGGGTTGAAGTGGTCTTTGCACGAATTCTTACAACTACAAACGGCAAACCAATCAGTATGGCTATCAATGCTCTATTCGGCTTCCAAACTGACATTGGCTTGGTGATGGCCGTCACCGTCGCTTCAATGGTGCCGGGTGCCGTGCTGCTCTTTGCTATGCGCAGTCATTTGTCGCGCGGATTCAAGATCGGACAAGTATGAGGCTATTAATCCGCTGCTGTCAGAGTAAGCCAGATTGAGGAGAGCAGGGTGGTGACCAATCTTCGCGCGTTACCTGAAAACGCAGCCCCTTTTGCGCTTCCTCAAACGTCCTGTGAGATTACTTGCCTTGCGGCGATGATGGACGTCTAAGTACATCTCTCACTCCGAAAAAATGTCGAAGACGTTGCTAAATGAGCGTGGCATCGCGGCCAATGCCTGTAATTGGCTAGGGTTTGGAGGTGTTGCCGCTACTGGCTTATTCGGTAGCGCACGCGTGGCTGCTTTGGGCTCGAGGCGGACCCAAGCTGCGCTGATCATCAAGGCTAGCTATACGGAGAGGCTGTATGAAAACAGGACACACATTTGCGGTTGTGGCACAGGTGGTGGCTAACCGCCCAGCTGAGTGCGCATCGCTTGATACACAACTGCTGTGGCAACGTTTGCCAAGTTAAGTGATCGGACAAGTGGACTGCGCATCGGCAAATTGAATACTCTATCGTCCATGCCATCCAAAATCGCAATTGGCAGGCCTTTGGATTCACAACCGAAAACCAAATAAGCATCCGGCTGATAGTCAGGAGTATAAACGCTCTGCGCTCCATGTTCTTCGAAGAAATATAGGCTTTCGCGCATTGGCTTTCTATCATCCAAAAAGCTTTGCCAGCTGTCATACTGGCTGAGCTGAACATGCTTCCAGTAATCCATTCCGGCCCGCCGCACCGCCTTTTCGTCGATCGAAAACCCGTAAGGCTTAATGAGGATCAGCTCCAGTTCTAGCGCCACACAAGTCCGCCCGATAGCACCGGTATTGTACGGAATCTCAGGTGTCACCAATACCAGTTTCATGGACGGATCAGACATTGGATGTGTGGGCTTTCTAAATCACGAGCGCAGGATCAGCCCGACGTTAGCCTCCTGCTAACCCGACTAAGGGGTCCTTAACAACTTCAACTTTCCAAACCCAATAGCCGCCACCTGCCATCGAGGCGTTGCTGAAACTCGTCATTCTCGGCTCAAAATGGACCTCCGCTGCACAGAGTGGAGAGGCTGTGTGAAAACTATCGAGAGCTTTTACAAATGCCAAGAATTGCCAGATTCGCGCGCGCTATGGTCGAGCTGAACCATCAAATTAGCAGCTCCCGAAAACGAGCGGCGCGAAATCATGAAGAATCCTGAGGTTTCACACAGCCTCTGGACGAAGTTGCCGCTCAGTAATTCTGCCCCGCAGGCGCTGACGTCAGACACAATCTAGCCGCATAACCCAAAGCCATTTCATGGTTTGGCTTAACTGAGGCGCTAAGGCTGTAAAAAAAGTTTAATTTCAGGATGCTGCTGATCTTGTAAATATGCCGTTGCTCGCGAACCTGACCGGCCAGGTCTGTACGACACTGGACGGCAAGGGACTCGCAGCCGGGAACCACCCGTCGTCACAAGGTTGCGATTTCAGCATTGGTATAGCGCCGTGCATCATGGCCCAGATGCGCCACTTTCAGTTCCAGTGCATCGATGATCATATCTACGAAACTGATCGTGTTGAGCCGTCCTGCACCGACAAGCCCACCGGGACTGAAGACGTTGATTTCCATCAGTTTGTCTTTGACCACGTCGAGCCCGACAAGGAACATGCCGTCCTGCACCAGTCGGGGCCGGACGACCTGGGCGATCTCGCGCATGGCGTCGGTCAGTTCAACTTTGGCGACCCTCCCGCCGACCGTCAGGTTGCTGCGGATTTCCCCTGTTGATCCCTGGCGATGAATGGCGGCGATCTTGCCGTCATGCTCCATTATGCGGCCATTCATCAGGAAAAGACGGACATCACCCTTGCTGGCCGCCGGCAGGTATTCCTGCGCAAGCGCATACCCATCGTTGAGAACTGCCTCGATGATTTGGTTGACGTTCGGTTCGTCCTTGCTGATCAAAAAAACATTATGTCCACCCGAGCCTGCTAAGGGCTTGAGGATGATCCGACCGCCTTCTGCGCGGATGAAGGCTTTGATGTCGTCGGCGGAGCGAGTGATCGTCGAACGAGGCCGCACTGACATAGGAAATTGTTCAAGATACATCTTGTTGGAAGCATGGCTAAGGCCATCCGGGTCATTTAGAACGATGACACCATGACGTAGGGCAAGCCGGCCGAAATTCATGGCTGCCGTGCGCGCCCAGGATTGGTGAGGTTCAACGCGGGCAGGATCGTTGCGCAGCATCAAGACATCGAGCATCTCCACCGATATTCGCTCCCGGAGAGCTTCCTGCGACTGCATAGCCTTGAAGAAAGTGCTCGCCGTTCGGAATTTGCGTGGCGGTGGCTTGTGCGCATACGCATGGACCATCTCGTCTGATCCGAGTGTGAAATCCGCCACCTCTATGTAATAGACCTGATGTCCACGTATGTGCGCAGTGAGCGCCATATGCGTCGTGGAGTAATTGGTTCTCTCCGTGGCGACTTTGTTTACGACAAATCCGATTTTCATTTCCCGTGCCCTTCGATGAGATCAAGCGGGGAAAGCCCCCTGCGAATTCCTTCCAGCCGTTTGAGAGCGTCCTCATCACGGAGATAATGCGGCAGCAGCTTAGGCTTTTTCAGGATATTTCGCCATCGCAGCTCGTCGATCAGGGGGAGGTGGCTCAAGGCGAACTTGCCGATCAGCAGATCCTCGAACGGCAGATCCGAGCTTGCAAGGAGATGCAGAAGATCCTTTAGGCCCTTGAGGTACACCATGTCCTTGGTGAGCCCGCCACTGCGATGAACCCGCATGGCGATGGTATAGGCGCCGCGCTGGCTAAAACCGTAGTCGGCGTGAAGCATGCGGGTCGTCTCGACGAAGTCGGCGCCATCGACGAGCGCCGCCACTGCCAGAACCCTGCCGGCGAGCAGGCGCATGCGAGGGCGGCTCAACCCGCCTACGAGATATTCGGCGAGAACGGCGATACCTTCCTGCGTCGCTTCATAGCCCGCCAGGCCGGCGTGGAGCTGCTGGAACGGCTGGGCCAGTCCATTGTAATATGTCAAAATATGCGTTCCGACCTCGTGGGCGATCGTCGCGCGCACGCGGCCTGCCGAGACTTTCGTTTTGTTACCCACCAGAAAGTGCCCATTTGATACGATCAGGCCGGGCACGTTGTCGCGAACTTCGACCCTTGCCGCGAGGCTCGGCCATTCCTTCCGGTAATGCTCCAATTCCTGCTCCGCGATCTGGACGAAAGCCAGAGCGTCGAGCGTATCACCGCCCCCGCTTTCCTGTGCACGCGGCGCGATCTCTGCCGTGATGCGCCGGGCAAGAGCAATCAGAGCGTCATCCGGCGCGCCATAGACAAGCAAGCTTCCATAAAGAAAACGCTTGGTACCGCGATCGCCGAGCAAATCAATCTGGCTATCCAACTCCTTCCTCTTATCGGAGAACAAGGCATGAAGAGCGGGGTCGTCCACCTGTTCCAGGGGAACCTCGTAGAGCCGCCGTTTCAAGGTTCCCGGATCGTGAGGCAAGGGCCGATAATGAAATTCGGGCGTCTTCTCGTATCGAGACGCCCGGAACCGGGACCATGCCGCACTGCTGTTTACCGGCGTCGCGTCGAGGATGATATCGAAACTGCCTCCCACGTCCGCAAGCGCTCGATCGACGTCCCAGACAAGGGGTTCGATTTCCTGCGGCCCAAGTTCATGATAGTGAATAGGGCGAAAACGGGCACGGGTGTGTGCGAATGCGTAAAAGCCCTGGCGCAAGGAATTCGTCAGCGAGCGGCGCAGCTCCCGCAGGACGACTGGCAGCACCACCTGTCCGTCGAGGTCACGATGGATCGCGCGAAAGCCGATGGCGAGATCAGTTACATCTTGGCGCTTGCGCAGCCCCGCCGATAGAAGTGACACACAGCCTTCTGGAGCGCGGTGCTGTTTGTAAGCGACCCGAATGGATGGCTCTCCGCCTGGCCATGGCTGCTCAAGAAACGCCGCTTCGAGTGCTTCGAGAGTTCTCACCGGCGCGTGACGCCGTGATGCCTGGATCTCGAAGCCGGGGCGAGGCGGTCCTTCCTCGGGATCGAAATCCTCTGGCAAGGGAAGCACGAAAAGCTCCACAACCAGCACGGCACCGAACATCTGGCTTAGTGCATCGACGGTTGCGACAAGCGCTCTGGTTGCTGCCTTGCAGCCAGCCGGTTCAGTTGGAAACAAAAGATAGGACGGCTGCCCGGCGATGAGGTCCTGCGTGCCGGGGTCCACTTTCGCCTCCTGCATCCGATAGACGCAGATGAACGGTTGCGGGCGTTCGATGTGGAGGCGCCCGCCGTCCGGTAGTGCACAGTCCACGATCTCGCCCGCATCAAGCAGCGCCTTTATATAGTCCACCTTGCTCATTTGCGCCCAACTTCCTCACTTACGCCTGGAACCGTTGCCGCCAAGGCGTCGCGCATTGCGTTGACCTGCTCGGGGAAGGCAACGCCGGTCCATTCGTCCATGAAGAATTTCTTGACTTCAATGGCGATCGCGCAGCCGGTTTCGGGAAAGTTTTCGTGCACGAACTGGGCGAGATAGCGCCCTTTGAAATTGACGTTTTCCCGAACATCGAGATTGCGACCGAGGAAATCGAAACTGCGCAGATCGCTGATAAATCTATCCACCACCGGAGCCCAATAGTCGCGATTCATAGTGCCAGTGCCGATATTGATTTCCGGATTGGTCGAAGGATCGGCGGGTTGATCGCGCGGCCCTTGCCTGCGGTAATTGTAGGAGTGTATGTCGTAGACGACGAACTTGCCGTATTGCTCCTCAAGTCCAGAAAGGACATTGTGAAGCATCCTGTAGAACGCTGCATGTTCGGCAAGCGAGTGCTCTATGAGAGAATCCGGAAGCCGCTCATTCCATAATTCCAAATTCCAACAATCGCCCGGACGGACACAGACAGCCTCGTCTGGTGGACGGTTGAGATCGACTTCGAACCGAGACCGGCGGGGAAGGATCTGATGAGGGCAAGCGAGTGTCCAGTAATCGGTGTAGGGATCCTCTTCCCTGATGCGCGCCGCCTCATCAATCGCGAGATACGGCAGGAGTTCGGTCCGAATATCATGTCCGGCATGAAGCGCCAGTCCGAGGACTGGTCCGCTTCCGGGATGGCAGTGCCACAGTATCTTGGGGTCATGTAACAAGGCGGCCACCGATCATTTTCAGCCTATTGGCCAACAGTTGCGCTGTGCATTCCAGAATGGGAATAGGCGTTGCATGTTTGGCTTTATCTGGCTTGGTCGCTTTGGTCATTTGGTACTTTCCAATGCAGGGCGATCTGCTTCGCCGGTACTTTTGGGGCAGGGCTTGGTGTGTGACTTTTGGGTGGTTTCTGGATCGAGGCAGCTCTTGATGGCGTCGAGATCCAGCGTTTCTTCCGCT
>NZ_JBVCWP010000250.1:0-5788 GCF_057460485.1 Boseongicola sp. | reverse complement strand
TTCCCGGTTTCCCGATGTCCACGCTGAGCGTGCCCGCGAGCCCTGGCACCCAGATCGTCCAGATCAAGGAGCACAAGGATAAAAAGGAAAACAAGGGAAAGGGTGGCGACAACAAGAAGATCAAGAATGTGCAGAAGAAAAAACCTGAACATTCCAACGACGACAAGACGCGCGACAAGAGCAATGCGAAGATCAAGCGGTCAAAGGATGAGCGGGAGCGCGACTCTGACGCAATCTTGCGCGTGCTCGCACCGGAAGGCCGCGACATGAGTGTGCTGCTAGGCGCCGGGTCCCTCGTGCTTTTGGGATCTGATGTGATCTTTGCCGATGTCCCCGACGACCGCCGTCTGAGGTATCGCAACTGCCCCCCCGGTCTTGCCAGGAAAGATCCGCCTTGCGTGCCCCCCGGCCTTGCGAAAAAGGGCGTCAGTTATGACGAATGGATCACCTATGACGACGACCGGCTTGATGCGATTTACCTTGATCGGCGTCGCGACTATCTGAATCATGACGTAGATCTTTATGACGACAATCTGCTGCTCAATTCAGCCCAGATAGAATCGCTTTACGGGTTACGCCCCACTCCTGTTGGCAAACGCTATGCGCTGATTGATGGTCAGCCGGTGCTGCTGAGCGATGATGATTATACATCGCTGCTTCATATCCACGATCTTGCCTCGGTCGCAAACCTGCCCGCAGGGCTGCGTGTTGCGCCTACGGCGGCGTTGACTCAGAACGAATTGCGCCAGACTTACCGTCTTCCAGTACTAGAGCCGGGATATAATTATGCTGTCGTGAATGGCGAGCTGGTGACGTTGCAGGACAGTGCCTTTGAGACGTTGCAGTTGATCCGGATCGCACGGTCCATCTTTTGAGGCGGCCCTTTTCGGCAAATGGTTTGGCGGGTGCTCTTATAGGGGGATTCAACGGCGGATCGGCGAGAATGATGTCTTGGCCCCACGGGCTGACCAAGACGATCCTGCCCGTGTTTGATGTTCAGTGAGAGGGAAAGAGCCATGAGTAACCCTCCTGCTCCCCGGACAGAAGGCCCGACGAGCCGAGCGTGCTATCATTGGCCCAGTGTCGGGATCTTCATTCTGCTGCTTGGGAGCGTCATCGTCGCTTCGCGCAGTTTCCTGATGCCGGTGGTTCTTGCCTTCCTTCTTTCGCTGACCTTCTCGCCCATTCGGCGCGGCATGAGCCGTCTGGGGATTGCACCTTTTGTCACGGCCGTGACGGTGATTGTTTTCATCATCGGGTTGACTGGCGCAACGATCATGGGCTTGTCCCAACCGGTTCAGTCCTACGCGAAGAACGCCCCGCAGATCATGCGGGATGTGGAGTGGAAGCTGCGCGGGCTGAACTCGGCCATGGACAATATGGCCAAGGCGAGCGACGAGGTTGAAAAGCTGGCGGATGGTGGGACATCCACCACGCGGTCCGATCCCGAACGTGTGATCGTGGACAAGCCCTCCTTACTTCAGAACGCTGTTGCCAACACGCCTGTTATAATCGCGCAGCTTGTTATGACCCTGGCGCTTTTGTTTTTCATGATCGCCTCGGGAGACATGTTTTATGAAAAGATCATCCAGGCCAGCCCGACGTTCAGCGACAAGCGCCGGGCCCTGAAGATCATGTTTCAGATCGAACGCAAGATTAGCCGCTATTTCCTGACGATAACGTTGATCAACGCCTGTTTGGGAATTGCAATCGGGCTGGTGCTCTATCTCGCGGGGATGCCGAATCCGGCGGTCTTTGGCGTGATGGCCTTCGTGTTGAACTACATTCCGTTTCTCGGGGCCGTTTCGGGCGCTGCAGTGACATTTGCAATCGGGATCGTGTCGTTGGATACGGTGGGTGAAGCCGGGTTGATGGCTAGCATCTATCTGGGCATGAATGCGGTCGAAGGCCAGCTCATCACCCCCTACGCCGTGGGTCGTAGCCTGAGGCTCAACCCGGTGGTGGTGTTTCTGATGGTCGCGTTCTGGGGCTGGGCCTGGTCTGTGATCGGTATGGTCATCGCTGTGCCGATGCTGATCACGCTGCGCGCATTCTCCGAATATGTGCCGACGCTACGCAACCTCAGCATCTTTCTGTCTGACCGGGCCACACCTGCCGAAGATAGCTTAGCTCGCACCGAGAAGACTTCGGGGACGATGTAGACCAATACCGGTTTCTGCAAGGGCAGGGTCGCTGAGGTGCTCTTGCTTTTTCAGGACAGTTCTGCGGCTTCGGGTCTGCGCCTGTCTGACCTGTTCGATCCCAACCCATGCAATCTGATCGCGGTCAGAGTTGACGGTTCCTCCTTCAAGGGCAAGCCGGTGAACGACCGCGACGCTGTATTCGCGGCGCTCTGCCGGATTTAGGGTGCCATCCCGGGCCGAAACTGCGCCGATTTCATCCCGACATGCAGGGTAATTTCGGCTCAGGATCGGTTTCAGGCACGTTTGATCAGACGTATCAGGAACAGCAGGATCACCGCCCCGACGGTAGCGTGGATGATGGCGCCAGCTATTCCGGTACCGACACTCAGGCCCAGCATAGGAAAAATCAGACCGGCCACAAACGCTCCGACGATCCCGACCACGATGTTGCCAAGCAGGCCAAAACCATAGCCCTTAACGATCAGCCCAGCGAGCCAACCAGCCACTGCACCTACCAAGATTATTACTAAAAGACTTTCGAGAGCCATTTTGGATCCTTTCCATTATGCGTGAAATCATCGAAAAATTGAGACGCCAGTTACCGCAGCATCGCTAATGCCCTGCGTCCTGTCTGGCGCAGCATTCTCTGGCTTGTGCCGTTTCTGCTGTGCATGCTTTGCGGACGCACAGACGAGCAGCGTTATTGTTTCCCAACAACAGTATGTCACCGCTGGTGACGGTTTGACAACACAAGGAGGGGTCAGTCACGCTTTTCACCCATCAAATAGCGGCCCAGAATAAAAGCTGCAGTAAAGGCAATGAGTGACGGGGCATCGTCTATATCAGCTTGGGGCGCCGCTGGCCTGCTCTGCGCCACGTCGGCCGGGGCAGGTTGAGACCACCGCCAGAAAAGCGCAAGAACGCCCGCCCCCAAAAGCGTCAGGCCAAGCCCGATCAAGAGCGCCGCATATCCTTTCCCCAAGGCCATGCTAAGGCTTAAAAAGACCCAAACCGTCAGGAAGCCGATGCCAGCAACGCCGATCAGGTAACCGGACAGGCCCAGTATAAACAACGCCAACAGTTTGCATGCGCCGCCGCGCGCAAAACGCGCGGCTCCGTGTACCGCATCGTCGAAAAGGCGATTCATCGCCGCGACAGGGCGCCGATCAAAAGACCCGCGCCCGCAGCAAGGCCGATGGCCAGGAATGGGTGCGCAGCAACAGACCCTTCAAGCTGCGCCTCTGCGGATCGGCCTGTTTTCTCTGTATATTTCTTGGCTTCATCAACGCCCTCGGCAATGTCCGCCGCCATGGCATTACCGCGCCGTCCTGCGATCCCGGCGACGGTCTCTGCCAGCCTCGACATATCTTCCCTCAGGGCGGTCAGTTGTTGGCTCAGCTTCTCGAAATCGTCGGCGCCCGAGGCGTCTTTGGTACTCTTTCTATCTTGTGTCATTGAGGTCTCCATGGGGTTGGGATGGCAGGAGTGCGCGGCGATCACGCCACGTCCTGCGATCGAGAATTAAAGCTCAAAGCCGCGCAAAGGCCTAAATCTGCACCACCTTCGACGCCTGCTCGGTGGCCTGTTCCTTGGAAAGCCTCGTCAGAAGCAACCGCCTCGGTCTTGGTCTTCTGAACCAGTTGATCGCGGTGCTGCGGAGGGCCGTAGACCGTAGAGATCCTGAGCGGATCATGGCCGGTGCAAATCAGGTTGTGATGCGTGCCCGCAGGCACGACGATGCCGTCACCCGACTTGATCTTGTGGGGCACGCCGTCGATCACAATCCGCCCCTTGCCCTGTTCGATCCGAAAGAACCGATCCGTATCGGGATGACTCTCCCCTCCGATTTCTTCCCCAGGCGCGATCGACATCACAACCAGTTGAAGTCTGGACCCGGAATAAAGAACCCGCCGAAAGTCTGTGTTCTCTTGCGACACCTCTTCGATATTTCCGACATATCCAATCATGGCGACCCTCCAAAACTGCGTCACCTGCATTGGCGATGAGGGTCTGTTTGTACAAGAGCGCCTCTGGCGCGCACTGATCGGTGTTAGCGGTCCGGGCTTTTCTCCCCGTAGATTCTCGAGCTGTGCCCGATCGTCTGGCGTTGGATGCTCTAAACATGCGACAAGGTGCTGTCCTCCCCATGGAGGGCGAGCCGACAAACACGACGGCATGGGATGGCGGCACGACCACCCGGCGGCATGCTCTGGGATGTTGCAGTTGCAAAACCACCCTGCACATTTGGTCGACGTCCTGACTAACGTTTCCTCAATATGGGATGACCATGGCGACGCCCTCACCCCTAAAGAGACCGCGTGATCAAGTGAGAGCATCATTGTGAATGACTAGTCTGGGTCCAGGGAGCGACGGCAACAATCTCCGCAAGCTGACGCAGATTAGTGCAACAGACCGCAATAACGCGTCAAAGTACCGCAAGTTCGCCCTATTGATGAAATGGTATTGAACTATTTCCCAGCGGCGCACAGAAAAAGGATCAATCCCATGATTGCGAGCACACGATTTCTGGCCGTGACTACCGTTATTGCGTTAAGCGGCTGCACCTATAACGATGGTAGGCCAAACCAAACCGCAACGGGTGCGGTTATTGGCGGCGCGACAGGCGCGGCCTTGGGTAAAGTGATAGGAAATGACACACAGTCTACCGTCATCGGCGCCGGGATCGGCGCGGCGGTGGGCGGCGCCATCGGAGCCAATATGGCCCGACAGGAACGCGAATTAAACCAACAACTTGCGGGCAGCGGTGCCGTCATCACCAACACCGGCAGCGAGCTTCGGGTGATCCTGCCCGAGGGCGTGACGTTTGCAACAGGGTCCGCCACAGTGGCCACAGGCTTCTTGCCCGCCCTGCGCGAGGTCGCCCGCTCGCTGAAAACGTATAGAAACTCGACCGTCCTCGTAGTGGGCCACACCGACAATGTCGGATCTGTCGCCTACAACAAACAGCTGAGTCTGGATCGTGCTCTGGCCGTTGCCCGAATCTTGATCAGGGACGGTGTATCCTCGACCCGGATCACCTATTCCGGACTTGGCTTTAGCGAGCCGATCGCGTCGAACGCTACCGCCGCGGGGCGCGCGGAGAACCGTCGGGTCGAAGTTGTGATCACCCCCACAAACTGACCTTAATGCCCGCCATAACCCGACGGGCTGTTTCCGCCTCAGAGCGGCACCTACATCAAAGCCCGAGCAACAGAATTCCGATCAGACCGAATTCATCTGGGATGGTCATGAACAAGATCCAAAAGGAAAAATTATGATGGCCAGGACGCGGAATTCCGCAACGGCAGTTATCGCCGTCTTATCGTTACTGCAACCACTTCCAGGCCTTGCACAGGCCAAAGCCCAGGCACCCGGGGCGATAACCGAAGAGGCGTTGGAGACGACGCTTGCCTGCCTCAAAAACTTTAAAGGCAAGCCCAAAGACGCTGAAAAGGCCTGCCTTGAAGAGTTGAAACTTGCCGAGGTTGAATGCCTTCCGGAACTTCTCCAACCTGACGGTCGTCCGGACAAAAAGAACAAGAAAAAGGACGCATCACCCGAGATGATTGCCGAGCGGATCGTGCGAGCGGCGAACGCAGAAGCCTGCATGGCTGATCAAGCCAAAGTCACAGCGGACGCAGAGG
>NZ_JBVCWP010000249.1:0-5806 GCF_057460485.1 Boseongicola sp. | reverse complement strand
ATGCCGCGTGCAAGCCGCTCGGGATTGGTCACGAACAGATCATCTCCGACAAGCTGAACCTTGTCACCAAGCTCGCGGTTCAGTGCAATCCAACCGTCCCAGTCGTCCTCGTCCATGCCATCTTCAATCGACAGTATCGGGTAATCCTTCACCAAAGCTGCAAGGTAGGCCACGTTCTCGTCCGAGCCTAGCGACTTCCCTTCGCCAGAAAGCTCGTAGCGCCCGTCCTTGAAATACTCGGTCGCCGCACAATCTAGCGCCAGCATGATATCTTCACCCGGGGTGTATCCGGCCTTTTCAACCGCACGCAAAATGAAATCCAACGCATCGCGGGTGGACGAAAGGTTCGGTGCAAAGCCACCTTCATCACCGATCCCGGTCGACAGACCTGCCGCAGACAGCTCTTTCTTCAGCGTGTGGAAAATCTCTGAGCCCATGCGTACCGCATCACGGATATTTTCCGCGCTGACCGGCATTATCATGAATTCCTGAATGTCGATCGGATTGTCCGCATGCTCACCGCCGTTGATGATGTTCATCATCGGCACGGGCAAGACGCGCGCAGCCGTTCCGCCCACATAGCGATACAGCGGCTGCATCGAAAAATCTGCCGCTGCCTTCGCAGCCGCAAGTGACACACCCAAAATCGCGTTCGCGCCCAATCTGGCTTTGTTGTCAGTCCCGTCAAGTTCGATCATCGCCGCGTCGATGGCTTGTTGCTCGGTCGCATCGAAGCCTACCAGCGCGTCAGCGATCTCGCCGTTCACGGCCGCAACCGCGTCTAGAACGCCTTTACCCATATAGCGCGCCTTATCGCCGTCACGCTTTTCGACCGCTTCATGTTTGCCGGTCGATGCGCCCGATGGCACGGCTGCGCGGCCCATCGTTCCGTCTTCAAGATAGAGGTCGACCTCAACCGTCGGATTGCCGCGGCTGTCGAGGATTTCTCGGGCGTGGATGTCGATGATCGTGCTCATGGTGTCCCTCGGATTAAGTGTGATCTCGCTGCTCTATAACAGCCCTTTGGCGGTCGGGGAAAGTGAGTTCTGTGATCGCTAACATACGCAAGTCTGCGTGCGCGTCAGGTGGCCTGTGTGGCCCGTGCAATCTGACGCTCGCGCAGAAAGGCATAGATACCCGACCCAACAATCAGCGCGATCCCCGCCCAGGTCAACGCATCTGGTTGCTCTCCAAGAAGGAGGATGGCAATCACCAATGCAAACACCATACGCGTGTAGCGAAATGGCGCAATCGCAGACACTTCACCGATACGAAGCGCGCCGTTAATGAAGAAAAACGCCATCGCGACGAAGACAGAAATGCCCGCCAACCAGCCGACATTACCGGCGTCAATGGGTTGCCATGCGCCGGTGAATGGCGTGATCGCAACCCCAAGCAATGACAGAAGGATCAATGCCCAAGCCGATACAAAAGGCGTCGACACGTCTTTGGGAAGCATGCGCGTTCCAAGGTCACGGGCCGTCAAACCGATAATTCCTAGCAGTGTCCACAAGATGTTTGGATCAAATGTAGTCGCGCCGGGTCGGATGATCAGGATGACCCCGATAAATCCCACACCCACGGCCGCCCATCGCCGTGCACCGACACGTTCGCCAAGGAAAAATACCGCGGCCAGCGTCATGGCAAGGGGCTGCGCCTGAAGCATCGCCGAAGCTGTTGTAAGCGGGATCAGCGTCAACGCCATTACATAGCCGAGCGAGCCAAAGACCTCGCCGGTAGTGCGGATCATAACCGCCTTGTTGAACAGCATTTTTGTAAAAAGTGCGTCGCGATTCCTCAGCATGACGACGAAGAAAATCGCAAAGCTTGCCAGAGAAGTGACCGCAAATAATTGCCCCGTAGGGAACGTTCCTGACGCCCGGTTGATGAAGGCATCGCTGGATGCGAACGCCGCCATCGCAGCCGTCATCAAGACGATTGCGCGTGTATTGGCCATTTGGTCTCCGAAGGGGGGCGCACGTCCCTGTTTAGCAGGCTAAAATGCCTTAGGAAACGTTTCATTCGACGTGGACGAGGGACCTGCGCCCTGCTATCCCTAGTGGCATGCATTCGTCGGACCCCAACATAAGCCAGCCACGCCTGCAAATTCGCCAGCTTGACGAAGGCGCGATCAATCGGATTGCGGCAGGTGAAGTCGTTGAGCGCCCGGCGTCCGCTGTTAAGGAACTGGTGGAAAACGCAATCGATGCTGGCGCAAAACGCATCGACATCACCGTGGCTGAAGGCGGCAAGCGGCTTATCCGTGTCGAAGACGACGGCTGCGGTATTTCGCGGGCTGATTTGCCGCTCGCATTGTCGCGTCACGCCACCTCGAAAATTGACGGCACAGACTTGTTGAACATCCACACATTCGGATTTCGTGGCGAGGCTTTGCCTTCACTTGGCGCTGTCGGACGTTTGCGCATCACCTCGCGGATCGAAGGTCACGACGCCTTTGAAATCGAAGTGTCAGGCGGCGCGATGTCGACCGTGCGCCCCACTGCCGGTCGCCTAGGGACCATCGTGGAATTGCGCGATCTTTTCTACGCCACACCCGCGCGCCTTAAATTCATGCGGACCGATCGCGCCGAAATGCTGGCCGTCATAGACGTGGTCAAACGCCTTGCGATGGCCGAACCCTATCTGCGGATCACATTGACCGAGGCAACCGACGCCGCCCGGACCCTGTTCATCGCCGATGCTGAAACCGGCTCTCCGGTCGAAGCCCTGTCGCGCCGCCTGCGTACTGTGCTGGGGCGCGACTTTGCCGAGAATGCCTTGGCCATCGATGCCGAGCGTGAAGGTCTCCACATGACCGGATTTGCCGCCTTGCCGACGTATTCGCGTGGCTCGGCTGTGCAGCAATACCTGTTCGTGAACGGCAGACCCGTCCGGGATAGAATGCTGATCGGAGCGCTTCGCGGCGCCTATATGGATTTCCTCAGTCGCGACCGGCACCCCGCAGCTGTCTTGTTCATCGACTGCGACCCGCAACTCGTTGATGTGAATGTGCATCCGGCGAAATCCGAAGTACGCTTCCGCGATCCCGGAGTGGCGCGCGGATTGATCGTCTCGGGGCTGCGACACGCCTTGGCCGAAGCGGGCCACCGCGCCTCAACGACCGTCGCGGGCGAGACCCTCGGCGCGTTCCAAACGCCCGCTGAAGGCCCACGTATTTACCAAATGGATCGTCGACCGGCGACTGGGTATTCATCGTACGCTCAGGCGGGATTTGCCGAAGCAGATCAGGTGTTTGAGGCACCATCAGCGCGCACAGACGACGTCGAAAACGCCCCCCATTCGGAAGACTTGCCACTTGGCGCGGCGCGCGCGCAGGTGCATGCAAACTATATCATTGCACAAACCGCAGATGGCATGGTGATCGTCGACCAACACGCCGCGCACGAGCGTCTTGTCTACGAGAAACTGAAGCGCCAGATGGCGGAAAACGGTGTGGCAGCGCAGGCGCTTCTTGTACCAGAAATCGTCGAATTGGGCGCCGAGGCCTCGCGTCTTCTTGATCTTACCGATGATCTTGCGACCATGGGGCTGGGCATCGAACCGTTTGGGCCGGGTGTCATCGCGGTGCGCGAGACGCCTGCGATCCTTGGAACCGTCAATGCCGAAGCACTGGTCAAAGATATTCTCGATGAAATTCAGGATGTTGGCGACAGTACGGCCCTTAAATCACGTCTTGACGCAATCCTGAGCCGCGTGGCCTGTCACGGTTCAATTCGCTCGGGCCGCCAGATGCGCGGCGAAGAAATGAATGCGCTGTTGCGCGAAATGGAAGCAACCCCGCATTCGGGCCAATGCAATCACGGCCGCCCGACTTACGTCGAACTGAAGCTTGCAGACATCGAACGCCTGTTTGGCCGTCGATGATCCGGATTGGCGACACCGAGTACGCGTTCAGCGACCCAGTTCTTTTGTTGTCACTTGCCGGCGTGTTCGTTGTGGTTCTGGTGCTCGTGTTGTTGATCATGACTGTGCGGCGCGCCGGACAATCTGCGTCAATGATGTCACCGCTCGCCCACAATATCGACGCGCTTGGCCAACGTGTTCAAAGCCTTTCGGACGGCCAGCATCAGCTCTCGGGTGGCCTTACCCATGTAAGTGAAGCACAGGCCGCCAGCCAGGCAAACATGCTCAAACTGATGGAGCAGCGACTGGCCGAAGTCGGCACCAAGATGAACGAGAGTTTGCAAGGCTCTGCGACCCGCACCGCCCGGTCGCTCGGTGAGTTGCAAGAGCGGCTCAAGACGATTGACAAAGCACAAGCCAATATCGAGAAACTGTCCGGAGACGTCATTAGTCTGCAGGATATCTTGTCCAACAAACAGACCCGCGGCGCGTTCGGCGAAATTCAGTTAAATGACATTGTTTCCAAGGCATTACCGCCCGACGCTTACACGCTTCAGGCCACTCTATCCAACGGCAAACGTGCGGATTGCCTGATCCATTTGCCAAACCCGCCGGGACCGATTGTCATCGATTCTAAGTTCCCGCTGGAGGCCTACGAAGCCCTCAGAAACGCGACCAACGACCGCGAAACCGCTGAGGCCGCGCGCGGCATGCGAACATCGGTTCGCGCCCATATCAGGGCGATCTCCGAGCGCTATATTGTCGATGGAGAAACGGCCGATGGGGCTTTGATGTTCCTGCCGTCCGAGGCTGTCTACGCCGAACTTCATGCCAACTTTCCCGAGGTCGTTAGAGACGGATTCAACGCCCGCGTCTGGATCGTGTCTCCGACAACTTGCATGGCCACTTTGAACACGATGCGGGCTATTTTGAAAGACGCGCGCATGCGCGAACAGGCGGGCGCCATCCGCAAAGCGCTACGGATGTTGCACCGGGATGTCGAATTGGTCGTCGAGCGGGTACAAAAGCTTGATACACATTTCAATCAGGCGCGCGCAGATCTTGACGGGATTGGGACTGCGGCCGAACGCGCAGGCAAGCGCGCCTCCAAACTTGATAATTTTGACTTCGAAGAATTGGCCCCCGATACACCAGCAGCGGTCAAACCAGCGGAAGTCGTGCGTTTAGCGCGCGACGACTGATTTCTGCGGCGCGGATCGGCAGGGATTTTCTGGATACTTCGCTGCCATATTTTTCCCCCAATCCCTTGTTAGCCACGTCTTGTCGCGTTCTTTGCGACATTTCGATTGACGAGGGCTGCGTTGAAATATGCAAAATATATCAATTGCTTGATGTGCGTAGGGCTTGCGGGCTGTGGCGTGAGCTATCCGTCGCGGCCGATCGATTCTGCGTACCTGAACGGCGCAAATGGCTTGGAATATGCCGAAGCAGGTCTGGCATTGTCGGATATCGAAGAGCAGACAATCAGCGTGACCGTCGCACGGTTTCTGCGTGATTCGGAAGGCAATGATACCGTTGTTGTCATCAGCGACGAAGTTGCGACCTTGCCTGTTGGCTTCACTGCCTATGAAGCGCGCGATATGGTTATAACGCTTGATGGTGAGACGTTAACCTTTGTTGACGGCCAGGCAACGCTTGAAAGTGGGCAAACCGTTTGGGGATACCTGAACTATGCGCTTGCCCATTCGGCGACGGGAGGACTTTACACCTACGGGAAGTATGCCTCGCCCTCTGAAGGTGAAGCAATTGATACCGAGGGATTCTTTGCCATCGGTTTTCAAACAAATCCAGACGATATTCTCGTTTTGTCCGGAGACCCGACCTATCGGGGGTCGTATTTCGGCTACGGTCAATTGCTGGATGCGGATGGAGGTCTTTTGAATGACGAACTGGAAACAATTGGCGCGATCACCATCGAGGT
>NZ_JBVCWP010000248.1:0-5844 GCF_057460485.1 Boseongicola sp. | reverse complement strand
GTATCCACCGATTCGGCGCACAACTGGAAGCTGATGCAGGTGCGACCGCGAACATGTCCCATGCACACAGCAGCGCCGGTGTGGTTCAAAGCTGCGGCGTCATAGTGCAGTCAGAGCGGCTCTGGCGCATGCCTCCTCGTCGATAGGCGCAACCAGGTCGCCTCCCGCAAGGGCAAGGTCGGCCTTGGGTGTTTGCGAAATGATCGGTTCCGCGCAGATTTCGGTTTTGATGAACGGACGCGCAGGATGATCGACTAAGCCCGAAAGCCCGTCTTCGTCGGCTGCGATGACAATCTCAAAAGTGGAGCAGTCCAGTTACGCAAGCACCGTCAGGCACCGCCGAAGCCAATCGGGCTGTTGATGGCCGGCAACGATGACGCTGACTGGGATCATCCGCCGCCTTCATGGCCTACTCCGGCTGTAGATCGACGGTGGGCGCATAGGCGAGAAAATGCGGATTTCGGAAGTCTGCCTTGCCGTAAGCCAACGGCTTCAGCGTCGTCCGATCGACAACAGCGCCTCCGGCCCCGCGCAGAACTGCGTCGCCTGCGGCCGTGTCCCACTCCATCGTTGGTCCAAGGCGCGGATAGAAGTCGGCCTCGCCCACGGCAACCAGACAGAATTTCAGCGAAGACCCCGCCGCAACGCTGTCGGCCACCTGGTAGCGGTCGATGTAGGCTTCAAGTTCCGGGCTTCGATGCGATTTTGAGGCGACGATGCGCAAGGCGGCATTATTTGCCGTGCTGACGCGGATCGGCGTTGTTGGACCGGGCACATCCTTGGTGAAGTCGCCGGCCTCTTCCACGGCGGCGCCTGTTGCTGTGGTGTAAAACAGACGCCCCTTGGCGGGCGCATAAACGATGCCAAGCGTTGGAACGCCGTCTTCGACCATCGCGATATTGACGGTGAAGTCTCCTCGGCGCTGGACGAATTCCTTGGTCCCGTCGAGAGGATCAACGATCAGAAAAGTCGAAACCGATAGATTGTGCGTGTCCGATTGCTCTTCGGTCACCAGTGGGATGTCGGGGAACGCAGCGCGCAGCCCGGCAGAAATCACGCGATCGGCGGCCTCATCGGCTTCGGTCACCGGGCTTTCATCAGACTTCGAACGCACACCGAAATCATCGCGGCCGTAGACCTCGAGGATAGCCTCCCCACCCAAAAGCGCGAGCCGCCGGAATGTTGCAACCATGTCAGGCCGGTCAAAATCCGCCACCGGGCATCCCTTCAGTCTGGAAAAACACGTCTTGGCAGCGTTATGCTGCGCCTGCGGGGCAACGACAAGAGCCGACGGCGCAAAGGCACCGCGACTTTGGGCAACATGCAAGCGGGACAAAAAATGTTTCAGACGGAAAGCAGAACATCGCTGGCGCATGGCGCAGCCACGATTCTGGTGCTGGTCTTCCACAACACTGTACGTTCGATCAGAAAGACGCATCGCGATGCGACCGTCGCAATCCTCTACAATATTTTGCAGACGGTGATCATGGTCGGGGCATTTTTCGTCCTTCTCGACGTGTTGGGGCTTCGTGGGAACGCGATCCGGGGGGATTTCCTGCTGTATGTGATGTCCGGCATCTTTGTCTTCATGACGCACGTCAAATCGGTTGGCGCTGTTATGGGCTCGGAAGGGCCAACGTCGCCGATGATGCAGCACCGGCCGATGAACCAGGTTATTGCGGTCTGCGCCTCGGCCCTCGGCGCGTTTTATATTCAGATCGTCTCAATGATCGCGATTTTGGTGGTGTATCACCTTGTCTGGACCCCGATCGAGATAGCGCAACCTTTTGGCGCTTGCATGATGCTGGTGCTGGCGTGGTTTTCGGGGTGCGCGGTTGGCATGGTCTTGCTGGCGCTTAAGCCGTGGCTGCCAAAAGGGACGGCCATCATCATGCAGATATACTCGCGGGCAAACATGTTTGCCTCGGGAAAAATGTTCGTGGCCAACACGCTCCCAGCGCATATGGTGGCGATGTTCGCATGGAATCCTCTGTTTCACATCATTGATCAGGGCAGAGGATTTATATTTTTGAACTATAATCCGATGAAATCGTCGCTGATGTATCCGCTGTGGGTCTCACTTGTGCTGCTCGCCATCGGGATCATCGGTGTGTTCTATACGTCACGGCGCGCATCGCTAAGCTGGGACGCGGCAAGGTGATTCGGGCGATTTGCCTGTTGCTGGCGCTGACCGGCCCGGCGGTCGCCTCGCAACACAGTTGGCCGGCGCTTCATGATGTGATCGGCGTTTTGGACAACGACGTTCTGAACGTTCGCTCGGACCCGGATAGGGCGGGAGACGTGCTGACCACCCTGCCCTCGGATACGTCTGATATCGAAGTGATCCGCCCAAACGACGATCTGACATGGGGTCTTGTGAACGTCAACGAGGGCATCGGCTGGGTGTCTTTGACGTACCTTGCGCGGCAAACGAAACAGCCGCAACCAGCGTTCCCGGCCATAACCCAGTGTTTCGGCACAGAGCCTTTCTGGTCGACTACTTTTGACGACCCCGCTGTCTTATTGTCGATGCCAGATGTGCCGGTCGCCGAGGGCTTTATCTCAGGAGTTTTCGCCTCAAAGTCGCAGCGCGATCGGTATTTTTACCGTGGTGGTCTTATGTCGCCAGACGCAGGGCCAATCGATGTGACGCTGTCGATCCGGATGCGGGCCTGTCGCGACGGCATGTCTGACCGCGCTTATGGGATCGAAGTGGATATGCTGGTGTCTGACAATGCCCTGGACAACGGCTTCCGCGAGCCCGGTCTTTATTCGGGCTGCTGCACTATTGCGCCACCCGCAGAGTGACGTTGATCCGGCCGCCATCCGGCAATAAATCGGATGCTCCGAATTGGATGCGGTCGATACCGTGAAATGCCAGCCGAGCGTGACCTGACAGTACAGCCACATCGCCGGAAGCAAGCCAACGGCTTTTCGTCGGGTCTTTGCGATCCTTGCCGCCGACCCGAAAGAGCCCTGGATCGCCAAGCGAGATCGACACCACTGGCCAGTGAAGATCCGCTTCGTCCTTATCCTGATGAAGCCCCATCCTTGCGCCCTCGCCGTAGAAATTCACCAGACAGCTATCGGGGTCAGTGTCACTGCCGGACACTGCCCGCCAGACGTCTAGAATTGATGCGGGAATATCCGGCCACGCGCCGCCACCGGCGTGACGGTCCGCGTAGCGATAGCCTGAACTATCTATCATCCAGCCGACCGCACCTGCCGCCGTCATGCGCACACTCATCTTACGCCCGCCGGGACTCTGATACTGGCGAAATGGTGCCGCGCGGGCGACTGCGCGCAGATTTTCAAGCATGCCGGCCTGCGCCGTCAAATCGAGCCAGCCGGGCCAGATCTGTGCGCCATTAAGATCGACAGGTTGGCTAGGTGTTGCGTTAAACAGATCAGGCATTCACATAATTCCGGAAATTTAGGTCCAAATCACAGCGTTCGACCGCTTGCAGGCTCATATTCACCCACCTATATACCCCACGAAGCCGTGATAACCCGATAGGGGAGTCACATTCCTTGGGATGGGGCCTGAGGTGCCATAATGGGCCAGAGCCCCAACAATCGCCAGAATAGAGGATTTGAGCATGGGTAAAGTAATCGGTATTGACCTTGGTACGACAAACAGCTGCGTCGCTATCATGGACGGCAGCCAGCCGCGGGTCATCGAAAACGCAGAAGGCGCACGCACGACACCGTCGATCGTCGCTTTCACAGACAGCGAGCGTCTCGTTGGCCAGCCTGCAAAACGTCAGGCCGTCACCAACCCTGAAAACACCATCTTTGCGGTGAAGCGCCTGATCGGGCGCCGGGTCGACGACGCTGAAGTCGCTAAAGACAAAGACATCATGTCTTACGAAATCGTCGATGGTGGCAACGGCGACGCATGGGTGCAGGCGGGCGACAAGAAGTATTCGCCGTCGCAGGTATCTGCATTCATACTGCAAAAGATGAAAGAAACCGCCGAGAGCTATCTTGGTGAAGAGGTCACGCAAGCCGTTATCACGGTCCCGGCCTATTTCAACGATGCTCAGCGTCAGGCGACGAAAGACGCCGGTAAGATCGCGGGCCTTGAAGTCCTGCGAATTATCAACGAGCCGACCGCGGCGGCCCTTGCCTATGGTCTCGACAAGAAAGAGACCAAGACTATCGCGGTCTATGACCTTGGCGGCGGCACGTTCGACATCACCATTCTGGAAATCGACGACGGTCTGTTCGAAGTTAAATCTACCAACGGCGACACGTTCCTTGGCGGCGAAGATTTCGACATGCGTATCGTGAACTACCTTGCTGCTGAGTTCAAAAAGGAACACGGCGCGGATCTGACGAAGGACAAGATGGCGCTTCAGCGTCTGAAAGAAGCGGCTGAAAAGGCCAAGATCGAATTGTCGTCGTCCAGCCAGACAGAGATTAACCAGCCGTTCATCTCGATGAACAAAGATACCGGTCAGCCGCTGCACATGGTCATGAAGCTGACCCGTGCAAAGCTGGAAAGCCTTGTGTCTGATCTGATCAAGAACTCAATCAAGCCATGTCAGGCTGCTTTGAAAGATGCCGGCCTGTCCACGTCGGACATTGACGAAATTGTTCTTGTTGGTGGTATGACCCGGATGCCGCGCGTTGTTGAAGAAGTAACCAAGTTCTTCGGTAAAGAACCACACAAGGGCGTGAACCCGGACGAAGTGGTTGCGCTGGGCGCCGCCATTCAGGCCGGTGTTCTGCAAGGCGACGTGAAGGATGTGGTCCTTCTTGACGTCACGCCATTGTCGCTAGGTATCGAGACACTGGGCGGTGTCTTCACGCGCTTGATCGACCGCAACACAACGATCCCGACGAAGAAGTCGCAGATCTTCTCAACTGCGGAAGACAACCAGAATGCCGTGACTTTGCGTGTGTTCCAAGGTGAGCGTGAAATGGCTACGGACAACAAGATGCTGGGCCAGTTCAACCTTGAGAGTATCCCGCCTGCGCCACGCGGCCTGCCGCAGATCGAAGTGACTTTTGACATCGACGCCAACGGCATCGTTGAGGTCACCGCGAAAGACAAAGGCACCGGCAAAGAGCATAAGATCACGATCCAAGCCTCGGGCGGTCTGTCTGATGAGGATATCGAAAAGATGGTCCAAGACGCTGAGGCTAATGCCGAGGCTGATAAGGATCGCAAAGATCTTGTCGAAGCCAAGAACGCGGCGGAAAGTCTCATCCACTCGACTGAAAAGGCGATGGAAGAGCATAAAGACAAGGTTGATCCAACGACGATCGAAGTCATCGAACTGGCCATTGCCAACCTGACCGAGCAGATGGAAACCGAAGACGCGGGCAAAATCCGCGGCGGCATCCAGAACGTGACGGAATCGGCAATGAAACTTGGCGAAGCGATCTACAAGTCGCAGCAAGAAGCTTCGGGCGAGGCTGATCCAGATGAGGAAACGCGCGGCGTAGACGACGACATCGTTGATGCCGACTTCGAAGACCTCGACGACGACAAGCGCGCCTAAAGGCGACACGACGAACGCGAGGGCCGGCCTGACCCGTTCAGGCCGGCTCTCGCGTTGCAAAGGAACGACATCAGATGGCAAAGCGTGATTATTACGAGATTCTTGGGGTCTCGAAGGGCGCGTCGGCTGACGAGATCAAGAAGGGCTATCGCCAGAAGGCGAAAGAGCTTCATCCCGACCGCAACTCCGATAACCCTGAAGCCGAAGCACAGTTCAAAGAAGCGAATGAGGCCCATGAAGTTCTGAAGGACGCCGATAAAAAGGCGGCCTACGACCGATTTGGTCACGCGGCCTTTGAAGGCGGCGGGCGTCAGGGCGGCTTTGGTGGCGGCGG
>NZ_JBVCWP010000247.1:0-5849 GCF_057460485.1 Boseongicola sp. | reverse complement strand
GGCGGCTACATCACTGACCTCGACGCCATTGGCGAATTGGCCAATGACGTGGGCCTGCCGCTTATCGTCGACAACACATCGGCCACGCCGTACCTCTGCCGACCGATTGAACATGGTGCGACGCTTGTTGTGAACTCAACGACAAAATACCTCACCGGCAATGGCACCGTGACTGGCGGCGCAATTGTAGACAGCGGCAAGTTCGACTGGGCGGCTTCCGGCAAGTTCCCCTCGCTCGCATCACCTGAAGCTGCCTACCACGGCCTCAATTTCTACGAAGCTCTGGGCGGAATGGCGTTCACATTCCACTCGATCGCTGTCGGTCTGCGCGACCTTGGCATGACGATGAACCCGCAAGGCGCGCACTACACGCTGATGGGCATCGAGACGCTGTCGCTGCGCATGGACAAGCACGTGGCCAACGCGCAAATAGTCGCGAATTGGCTTGAAAACGATCCTCGGATCGAAAAAGTCACCTATGCAGGTCTCAAAAGCTCGCCCTACTATGACCGCATAGAGCGCATTTGCCCCAAAGGTGCAGGTGCGCTGTTCACCTTCGCAATCAAAGGAGGCTACGACGCCTGCGTGAAGCTGATCGACTCCGTTGAACTGTTCAGCCACGTCGCCAACCTTGGCGATGCGCGCTCGCTGATCATCCACTCGGCGTCCACAACGCACCGCCAATTGTCGGACGAACAGCGCGTCGCTGCTGGCGCTGACAACAATGTCGTGCGCGTGTCGATTGGCATTGAAGACCCGGCCGATATCATCGCCGATCTTGATCAGGCACTTGCAAAAGCCACGGCTTAACGGATCGACCGGGGCGGCCCTCCTGCCCCGGTCCTGCTCCTTAAGGGAATATCATGGTCGACATCGCCACCCGAGTCTGGAACCACAAGTGGAAGATCGACCCGATTGTACGCTCGCTGATCGACGACGACTTCTACAAATTGTTGATGTGTCAGTCGGTGTTTCACAACCACCCCGACACCCGCGTCACCTTCAGCCTGATCAACCGCGCAAAGCATATTCCGCTGGCGAATCTGATCGACGAAGGCGAGCTGCGCGAACAGCTTGACCATATCCGATCCCTGTCCCTCAGCCGTGGCGAAAGCACCTGGCTGCGCGGCAATACCTTCTACGGCAAACGCCAGATGTTCAGCTCGGACTTCATGACATGGTTCGAAAATATGCGCCTGCCAGACTACCACCTCGAACGCGTCGGCGATCAGTATGAGCTTACTTTCGAAGGCTCCTGGCCCGAAGTTATGCTCTGGGAAATCCCCGCCCTTGCCGTCTTAATGGAGCTGCGTGGCCGCGCGGTTCTCAAAGACATGGGCCGGTTCGAGCTTCAAGTGCTTTACGCTCAGGCCATGACCCGCGTCTGGGAAAAAGTCGCGGGTTTGCGCGGCATCGACGACCTTCTCCTCGCCGATTTCGGCACGCGGCGTCGCCACTCGTTCCTGTGGCAGGACTGGTGTGTGCAGGCGCTCAACGAAGGGCTTGGAAAAAATTTCATTGGCACTTCCAATTGCCTGATCGCCAAAAACCGCGATCTCGAGGCGATCGGCACAAACGCCCATGAATTGCCGATGGTCTACTCCGCATTGGCCACTTCGGATAAAGACCTCGCTCAAGCCCCTTACGATGTCCTCGCCGATTGGCAGGAAGAACACGACGGCAACCTGCGCATAATTTTGCCCGACACCTATGGCACCGAGCGGTTCCTTCAAAATGCGCCGGACTGGCTCGCAGGCTGGACAGGCATTCGCATCGATTCCGGCGATCCTGAAATCGCAGCGGAAAGCGCGATACGTTGGTGGAAAGATCGCGGCGAAGACCCGTCAGAAAAGCTGATCATTTTCTCCGATGGCCTCGACGTCGACAAGATCATAGAACTTCATGGCAAATTCTCGGGCCGCGTCCGCGTCAGCTTCGGCTGGGGCACGATGCTCACTAACGACTTCCGTGGCCTCGTCCCAAACGACGCGCTGGCGCCATTTTCAGTGGTCTGCAAAGCCGTCTCGGCCAATGGCAATCCGACAGTGAAACTCAGCGACAACCCGCGAAAAGCCATGGGCCCCAATTCCGAGATCCAGCGCTATAAGCGTGTTTTCGGAGTCGGTGAACAGGAAGCGCAAGACGTCATCGTCTAGACGGCAACCTTCACCCTTGCTGTGATCGGAAGGTGGTCCGACGCAACCCTGGTCAAAGACGTCTCAACAACCGCGGCATCCCGTAAAGTGACCCTGGGACCTAAAGCGAAACGATCCAACGCAGCCACGGGGCGAGACGCGTGGAAGGTCGCGCCGGGTGCATATACTTCGTAGTCAGGCAAGGCTGAAAAACCACCGGCCGCGCCCCACTCATTGAAATCGCCAAGGATCACCGTCGGACGATCGCCCATTCTGGACATCCGATCCAATATGGCGCGGTATTGTTGCCCCCGCGAGCGGCTCAAAAGCCCCAAGTGTACCGCCACAATCCGCATATCGACGCCGTCCCTGACAATGTCTGCGATGACTGCACCGCGTGGCTCAAGCCCTGGCAAATCCAACACCTGAACACCGCGGCATTCCACGTCCGGCCCCAAAAGTACTGCATTGCCATGCCATCCAAGGCTGACATCGTTTCGTCCGGCGCCAATCGGGGTGTAGTCCGTTTCGCTTTTAATCATCCAAAGCGGCAATGCCGCGGGACGACGTCCAAGCCTGCGATCTGCCTCCTGCAACGCCACCACATCCGCACCAAGGCCGTTCAGACCCCGCAGAATGCGCAGAGGGTCACGCTTGCGATCCAAGCCAACGCATTTACGAATGTTCCAACTGGCGAGCGTAAATTCATCCATGTTCAAAACTGCGGCGCTCTCCTTTTGTCGGCTCTGTTGATCACATAAGATCGAATTTATGAATTTCGAGTGCGTCCGATACCTGACCCCCGCGGTTCGGGGACCTCTGGCCGTTGCCTCTGGCGTCGCGCTTTTGACGCGGCAATGTACAAATGCCTTCGTGATCATCACCGCCCTCATCCTTACTTTGTTACTAAGGATCTTTTCCAACCGCTTTCATATCCAACTTCCACTCAGCTTCCTCGCCGCAATTTTTCTCTTCCTTTTTGGAGCACAGTTCTTAGGTGAATTATCTTATTTCTATAATAAATTTTGGTGGTGGGATGTCCTTTTGAGCAGCAGTTCCACCGTGGGTTTCGGTATCATCGGCTTCCTATTCGTCTGCTATCTCTTCCCGGGCGATCGCTACGACGCGCCTCCCTCGACCCTTGGGCTCATTGCCTTTACCGTCGCGCTTTCCATCGGTGCGCTTTGGGAAATATTCGAAATCGCGATGGATCGAATATTTAGGCTGAACATGCAGAAAAGCAGCCTTGTCGACACCATCTGGGATCTGATCGTCGACACGATCGGGGCCAGTTTCGGCGCGATCTCCGGCTTTTTCTGGCTCAAAGGTCAAAGCGTCGGGCTTTCCGGCATGATCGAAGAGTTCGTCCAGAACAATCGATCGCTTTTCAGACGCCTCGGTATTAGGTCAAAAACAGGGAAGAGTGATTGATGCCCCCGCTGGTGCGTCTGTTCATTCGCCAGGGCCTCTTCGGTCTGGCGCTCGGCATCGTGTTCGCAATGCTTGTTGTCGGTTTCAACGTCGCCAATCTGCGCCACCTCGTCGTGAAGGTCGAAGGAGGTACGCTGGCGTTCTGGCTTTTGGCGTTTTTCAGCGGCTCGGTCTTCGGCGGCGCACATATCGCCATCACGGTGATGATGATGGCCGGCAAGGAAGACGGAGAAGAGTGACGGGACCACCGCGACCGTAAGGGTGCTTAAATTCCCGAAGACCTGTATGTACAGGTGGGCGCCAGGTAAACAGACCAGGGTCCGCACAGAGCCAGCTCCCTAGGAATTGAGTAAGGCCACTGGAATTTGACCCGGACACGAGAAGGGCAGAACCGTCACCACTCAAATAGGCCCCCCATCGGCCCTAGACAAGGGGCCAAATCCGCCCAGCACTAATCAGTCTTGATAAATGTTTACCTTTTGTTCAAAAATGTCAGATGCCCGACGATCTGTCCCTTCCCGAAAAGAAACCCGGCCAGCTTTTGGCCCGTGGTGTCTGTCGGCACTTATCTAGCCATGACTTTGTCACGGTCGAAGAACTGACGCCAACCTCTGGCCTGCGCGTTGACGTTATGGCGCTTGGCCCGAAAGGCGAGGTTTGGGTGATCGAATGTAAATCCAGTCGCGCTGATTTTCAGTCTGACAACAAATGGCAGGGCTACCTAGAATGGTGCGACCGCTTTTTTTGGGCTGTCGACGAAGACTTCCCGACCGACCTGCTGCCGGACGACACCGGCCTCATCATCGCCGACGCCTACGACGCCGAAATCCTGCGCATGGCGCCAGAGGAAAAGATCGCGCCTGCGCGGCGTAAAGTGATGGTGCAGAAATTCGCCCGCCACGCCGCCACAAGATGGCACGCGGCGCGCGATCCCGACTTTATCCCTTCTTGGGGCCTTTAGAAGACATCGCGCGCGCGCGCGCTGCTGCCGCCCTAATTTCTTCCGCGATCTCTTCGGCCTCTTCCGGATCGAAATCCATCGGGATATCGATCCCATTGCCTTCGATATAGAGACGCACCATCCCAAGCTCGGTGGGACCAATCTGCAAATTGGCTTCGATCTCTTTTTCGCTGTTGATGCCCATGTGCGGCCCTCCTGACGCCGTGGCCTAGCTTTGACCGCCGCCAGACGCAAGGTGATCAATACTTGACAAAATCAAGTAGACTGCAAAATATTTGATAAAATCAAGGAATAATGCTCCCGTGCACACCAAAGACATCGCTCGCATTCGCCGCTTTAACCGCCACTATATCACACAGCTTGGCCTGTTCGCACGGGACGACGTCGGCGAAGGGCTCAGCGTTTCGGACCTGCGGGTGTTCTTCGAAATCATCGACGACCCCGGGCTCACCGCGCGCCAACTCTCCGCCGACCTTGATATCGACGAAGGCCAGATCAGCCGCATTCTGAAGCGCTACATTGACATGGGTTGGCTAACCCGCAAACGATCGGCAGACGATGCCCGTCGCAAACAGATTGAAATCACCTCAGAAGGCCGCAAACTCTATGAAACGCTGAACGCGCGTGCAGATGAAAAAACTCTCCTACGGCTGCGGGGCGCTGACCCCGCAGCCGTAGCCAACGCCATGGACGGCATCCTAGACCTTCTGCGGCCGACGGAACAAACAGGAGTGGCCATCCGAGACATCAGTTTTGGTGACCCCGGCTGGGTCGCCCAGCGCCACAGCGAAACCTACAGCGTGGACCCCGGCTTCTCTCCTGAATTCGAACTATTCGTCTTCGACATCATGGCCAATTTCGTTCGAACCAAAGACCCCGCCCGCGAACGCGGCTTCATCGCCCACCGAAACGGTCACCGACTTGGAAGCATCTTCTGCATGGCGTCTGACGTCCCAGACCACGCTAAGCTTCGCCTTTTCTTCGTCGAACCGATAGCCCGAGGCCTCGGACTTGGGCGACGCCTCATGGACGACTGCCTCTCGTTCGCGCGTGGTGCGGGCTACAAACGCATGACGTTGATGACCCATGAAACTCAATCCACGGCACGTCAGCTTTACGTGCGCTATGGCTTCAAATGCACGTCAGCCACCCCAGTTCACAATTTCGGTCGTGATGCCCTCGAAGAAATTTGGGGCGTCAATCTGTGACCAACCCTCTTGCAATCGCAACGCACTGGCGGTAATCCGTCCCCGCGTGCCGCCTTAGCTCAGTTGGTTAGAGCACTGGTTTGTGGAACCAGGGGTCCCCCGTTCAAGCCGGGG
>NZ_JBVCWP010000246.1:0-5849 GCF_057460485.1 Boseongicola sp. | reverse complement strand
GTCGCACCCGCGGGCGATGCGTTGATGGACGAACTACGTGCCATTGGTGAAACGATGACCACCGAATGGCTGGAGGCTTCCGGTGAAGAAGGCGCCGCCATCGTCGAAGCTTACCGCGCCAAAGCAGCTGCAGCGCAGTAAAAAAATCTATCGAGTGGGGGCGCCAGATGAACGGCGCCCCCACTCATTCTCGAATTATGAGGCAGCCCCATGACAGAAGAAACTGGCCCGCTACGGACGTTGCTGGATTGGCTCTACAAAGCCTCTGGCGTGGCCGCAGCACTTTGCCTTGTGGCGATCTTGTTACTGATTGTCGCGCAGATGATTGCCCGCTGGACCGGCGAAATCTTTCCAGGCGCGCCCAATTACGCGGGCTACTTCATGGCCGCCGCCAGCTTCCTAGCATTTGCCAGCGCCCTGAACCGAGGCGCTCATATCCGTGTGTCGATCCTACTGAACGCCGTAAACCCACGCATCAAATGGGCGCTAGAGGTCTGGTGCTTCGGCATTGCGACCACCATTATCTGGTATTTCGTATATTACGCTTATTGGTTCACTTTTTGGTCGTGGAAATTCAACGAGGTTAGCCAGGCCCAGGACGCCACACCCCTATGGATCCCCCAATCGGTCATGGTTTTGGGTGGCGCAATTCTGGGTATCGCATTTCTGGACAATCTCGTTGCGGTCGTTTTCCGGGGTAATCACCGGATTGGCCGCGATCTTGTCGATCAAAGCTTCGGGGAATAGGCCAATGACCGAACTTTACGCGATCGTTCTGTTCCTATTCGTTCTCTTTCTACTCTTGGGCACCGGTGTCTGGGTCGGCGTTGCCCTAATGGGTGTTGCCTGGGTAGGGATGGAGCTATTCACCTCGAGACCGGTGGGTGACACCATGATCACGACGATCTGGGCCACTTCATCATCCTGGACACTGACGGCGCTGCCGCTCTTCATCTGGATGGGTGAGATCCTCTATCGAACTCGATTGTCCGAGGATATGTTCAAAGGCCTGTCCCCCTGGCTGGCACGTCTTCCTGGCGGTTTGGTCCATACCAACATTGTTGGCTGCACCGTCTTCGCGGCTGTCTCAGGCTCATCCGCCGCGACGCTGACGACGGTCGGCAAAATGTCGATCCCTGAATTGCGCGCGCGCAATTACCCTGAGCATATTGTCATCGGCACACTGGCCGGCGCGGCGACGCTTGGCTTGATGATACCGCCGTCGTTGGCATTGATTGTCTATGGTGTGACGGTCAACGAATCTATTACGCAACTGTTCTTCGCAGGGGTTTTCCCAGGGCTTTTTCTGGCGCTCATGTTCATGGGCTACGTCGCGGCCTATTCGGTCTTTTCGAAAGGCTGGAAACCCACCGCTGAAGTCGCGATGTCGTTTAGCGAAAAACTTTCGAACTCGCGTTTTCTGCTGCCGGTCATTCTGCTGATTCTTGTTGTCATCGGCTCAATGTATACCGGCATCGCTACTGCGACCGAGGCTGCAGCATTCGGTGTTATAGGCTCGCTTGCCCTGGCGGCGGGGCAGGGCTCACTCAATTGGACCAGCTTCCGCGAAAGCCTGATGGGGGCAACCCGTACGTCAGCCATGATCATGCTGATCCTTGCGGGGGCGGCGTTCCTGAAACTTTCCATGGGCTTTACGGGTTTGCCGCGCGCTCTGGCGGACGGCATCGCCGTAATGGAACTGACGCGTTTTCAACTGTTGATGGCGCTTTTGGTTTTCTACATCATCCTCGGCATGTTCCTCGACGGTATCTCTTCGGTGGTGCTGACAATGGCGGTTGTGGAACCGATGGTCCGTGAGGCGGGTATTGATCTGATCTGGTTCGGCATCTTCGTCGTCGTTGTTGTTGAGATGGCGCAAATCACACCACCGATCGGGTTCAATCTGTTCGTTTTGCAGGGAATGACGGACCACGAAATGGGCTATATAGCCAAGGCCGCGCTGCCTATGTTCCTGATCATGGTAGTAATGTGCTTTGTGCTGATCTGGTTCCCAGATCTGGCGCTTTGGTTGCCGGAAAAACTGCGCGATGGCCAGGGATGATGACGCAATACTTTGGTCGGGCGCTTGAGTTCTGCACCCGACACGGCCGCCTAGGTCTTGTGGCAGGCCTGGCGGCCGGGCGTTGCCTACGACTTTCATTGCAGCGCCGTGGACGCCTAAGTTCGTCCGTCACGATTACTTCCAGACTTCCCTAGCGCTTCGTTGATTGTCTTATGAATCTCAACGCCGCTTTGCGATCCCGTCGCTTGGCAACCTAGCTTTCCAGGACTTCTGCGTCGTGATCCAAAGCCGTCCAAAGGGTGGGCGTTTCGCAGTTAATCTTCACGAAAACCAGCTCCAGATGCCACTGCCAGTTCGAATTCGCGCGCATCCAGCTGACCCGGTTTCTTCGGATCTCAGCAGCAAACATCTGGCCAAATCTATTCTACCAGAACCGAACCGTTTCATGGCTGATTTCGATACCGCGTTCATGCAGAAGACCCTCCAAATTCCGCCGCGAGAGCGGAAATCGAACATAAAGTATCGCGGCCAGGCAATTGATTTCGTGCGAGGTTTTGAAATAATGAATAGGACTGCGTTTTGTCATCCTTAAATGCTGCGAAACTGCCCTGCCCGCCCAAGCCGGCGTCTTCCGCCATCACCAGTTCAAGTAATCGAGAAAGTTGTAAAGGCCTGCAAATTATATGTACGTATCGCTTTAGAGGCGAACATCGGCTGTATCAGCGCGGTTATCAAATACACCATAGCACAGCCGGTTGAACGCACGCGCCGCAAAGCCGTAGGATTTAATCCCGAGCTTACTGGCCATCGCCTAAATCGATCGCATCGGCCAGATCGACATCAAGACAGTCCTTTCTGATCCTCTGACTTGGGGTTCGCTCAAAGCCCTGGACTTGCTTCCAGTACCGGGGAACATGCTGTCGGGGAAGATGTACTTGGCACCACTCCGCAATTTTGATGAGATCCAAAACGATACCTTCGCGCATGACTATGAAACAAAGGATATCCGCTTCGCCGATCTCGGACGGCACGCCAACGATGGCCGTTTCAGCAATATCAGGGTGACCGGCCAATCCAGTCTCGATTTCCCAAGCCGAGATATTTTCACCGCGGCGACGCAAGGAATCAGTCTTTCGTCCCAGAAAGAAATAATTACCCTCTACATCCCGCCGTCCCAAGTCTCCGGTGTAAAGCCAGCCTCCTTTCAAAAGTCGCGCAGTCGCTTCCGCATCCCCAAGATAACCGGGGGTCAGAAGCCCACTATGCCGGGGCCTGACGGCGATCTCTCCTACGGCCCCCTCGCCCACAAGCTGCCCGTCTTCCTCGACCAGCTCCACGTCCATCCAAGGCAACACCTGCCCGATCGACCCGATTGTTCCCCTGTCATCGACCATGGTGAAGCTTGATGCCTCGGTCATCCCAAAGACTTCGCGGATCGGGATCGAAAATCGCTCAATGAAATCACGGCGCGTCTCGGGCCTGCATCCACCGCCGAAGGCCAGCTTGATGGGATGATCCTTGTCGTCTTGTTGTTCTTGCGATTTCAGCAAAATCTCAAGGATGCCGCCCAGATAGTGAAGCTTGTTTACCTCATGGGCGCGCACCAGCGGCCAAAATTTTCTGGCACTGAATCGTTTTACGACAACCAGCCGCGCACTATGGATCAAGGCCATTATGACAAGTTGCGGGCCGCCGATATGGTGCATCGGCTCCCACATCAGAAATGCATCTCCTGCCTCGCATTTGCTGGCAAGGGCGCATCCAGCGGCCGAGGCCAGAAGCATTCTTTCCGTGACCATCACGCCTTTGGGCGGTCCTGTCGTGCCGGAAGTAAACAGAACTGCGCACACATTGTCAGAGTCAGATGGCACAGGGTCGGGAAAATGGTTCAGACCCGGAGGCTCTGGCCACACCCAGCTATCTACCTCTAGAATGGTACTTAAGTCATTGTGGCCAGACGCTATAAGGTTATGGACGGCGTGCGGAGCTGCGATGACAAGGTCCGGCTTTGCAATCGAAAGGACATGGGCCAGGGATGGTCCGCGAGCATCGGGCGCTTGAGGCACCCATGTCGCCCCTACCAGCGACAGAGCGAGGAACAGCGCGATGTAGCTCGGCCCGGCATCCATCATCGTCAGCACGGTATCGCCCGGTTTGACGCCAAGACTTCGTAACTTACTGGCAAAAGCGTGGCCAACCGATGCGACTTCGGCCGTCGTGATCTGCCTATGTTCCCACGTGATCAGAACCCGGTCCGGTTCACTTGCAGCGCGATCAAGCAACAAGCCGGCAAGCGTGCCGCAGAATGGGGCAGAGGCGAAGGGACCTTCGGCCTTAGTCACGCTTGCGGCCGCCTCTAGCATCCAGAAAAGCCTGCGTTGAGGCGTGCATTTCACCGGAACCAAACGAGGCGCGGTGGTACTTCTTGGCAGCGGCGACGGCGTCTTCAAGCCCCGGCTCGAGCACCTCAAAAAATCTCCGCTTAATTAGCTTCATTGCAGTTTTGGGCTTGGCCCCCAAGTTGCGGGCAACGCTCACAGCTCGGTCCAGAACGCAGCTCTGTTCGGCAATCTCGTGAAGCACCCCAAGCCGAAGCGCTTCTTCGGCGTCCATCAACCGGCCCGTCAGGGTCAGTTCAATGGTCCGCGACAGGCCAAGAACCTCGCGCATGATCCAAGGGCCTGTAATGCTGACGATTCCCGAGTTAATTTCGGGCTGACCCAATCTGACGCCCGAGTGGCCGATCCGGATGTCGGTCAGCAAAACAAACTGAAAAGCCGAGCCCGCAGCAACGCCGTTGATTGCAGAAACCACTGGCACTTCGATTGAGCGGATGGCTCGGTACAGCCTTGAAAAGCCGTCAATCCAGACTTCCGCGAAATCCTCATCGAAGTCTGTGGCTTCGTTCAGGTCCTGTCCCGCACAGAAGGCCCGCTCCCCTGCCCCGGTCAAGACGATTGAGGTCACGGTCGAGTCCTCGGACGCCGCCTCCAGCGCTTCTATAAGTTTCGCGCGCATGGCCATATCCCACGCGTTCATTCGGTCAGGCCGGTTCAGCGTGATGACCAGACAGCCGTCTGATATCGTCGTCAGAATTGTATCATCCATCATGTGCCAGACCTCCACCGCTTGCTACCCCGCAAGCCAATCAGGAACGTCTCAGGGATTGCAACCAGAAACTGGTTTGCAGTCCGGTTTAGGGGCTATCTACAGGGCGCCGTCAGACGAGTGCGAACCAGTCTCTCATACAACTGCCAGTGAGAGGCCGAGCGCATGCAGTTGATCGGGATCCTAGAGACCTGCACCGGGAACATCGGACCGAAGCATTGCGACCAGAACCGGGCCGTCTCATAGCCGATTTCGATACCGCGCTCATGCTGCAGGTCTGCAACATTGCGAAGCGGAAGTGGGAAACGAGCGTAAATCATCACCGAAAGGCGGCGGTCTCTGGGCTCGTCTCAAAGGAGCGGAAGGTGCTGCATTTTGTCATCCCACGAGGCTAGGCACCCGCCTTGCTCGCCTCAAGTTGGTTTTGTCTCACATCACCGTCGGACCGGCTTCAAGACGCCCACGGAGGTACAGCAGCGGCCACCATCCAAGAATTGTATCGACAGTCATTACCAGCAAGAACTCGGCAGAGAAACCTAGGTTGGCAGGCACTTATTGAGAAATACGCGTAGACGAATTAGTTGCTTCGCACTGAACAATCATTCATATTCCTATATTAGAATTAATGGAGCGGAAAATGCGTTTTTCACGACGAAACTTCTTATGCGGCGTAACCGCCCTGCCCATTTCTGCAACCGTCCCAAAATTTGCCCTCGCT
>NZ_JBVCWP010000245.1:0-5872 GCF_057460485.1 Boseongicola sp. | reverse complement strand
GTCCATACTTGCTCCCACGTACAGCGTGCATTTCAGTGTCTGCTCTTCGGCGTCCGCGTTTCCACCGACCATAAATGCTGCAGATAGTAGAGCTGACAGCAGGATCTTACCGATAATTTTCTTAAACGATCTCATGATGCCTTCTCCAATCTGACGTGCGGCCACGCTCGACCGGTCACATCACAACTTGTGAAATTTTGCTTCTCAAATTTTCCCAGAGAGTTACGCTCGCAAAAGTCTCAAAGTATTTTTTGGTCTCAAGGTTTTTTGTGAGTAACGAGTGTAGGCTTAGTAATTGGAAAAATAGCACATCACCTTCAGGCCACGAAGGCAAGCGATAATTGCGCGGTTGTTTGCCATTGATCCTCCCCCACTGGGGCCCGCCTGTAGTCCAGCGTACTCTTGCGCCATTCGGCACAAACACGTTTGCGCTCCGATGCCGGGACATCTATTTGCCCAAGGCGTCTTGATGTCCACTTCAGCAAACGCCGGGCCGCTTGCGGACGTAGTTATTGCCGCAACCCAGAAACCGACAGCTATCAGTATGTCTCGGCGCATTAGAAGTACTCTCCTGATCCCAACAACCCCGGCAGCTTAGCAACATTCACCGCAATGCGCCGCGCCTCATCAAAGGTCAGAGCTTTCGCCGCTTCAACTTGCTGCGGCGTCTCGCAAGCGTAGACGTAGCCGGATGGCGCGGCCGGGCGCTCATGTGCGAGAAGCCGAGCTGCTTCAGAAGCGTCGATACGTAGCGCTCGTGATAGTCGACGCCGAAGCGCGCCTTGATGACTTTCTGCAAATCGACGCGCCGCCAGCGCACTACGCCGTCAACGGCCGGATCCGGCCCCGTTTCCACGATCTCGGCCAGCTCCACCTTCTGCGCCGGCGACAGCCGAGGTGCGGGTCCGCTCCACCAGGCGTCCTTCAGGCCCTCGGGCCCCCACGCATTGAACCGGTGCACCCAATCCCTGAGCGTCTGTCGGTCCATGCCGCCGATCTTCGCGGCCTCCTCACGGCTCCTCCCGTCCCTGACCGCCGCCAGCGACAGAAGCCGTCGGCTCTGGTTGGCCTCCTTCGAGGCTTTGGCCAGCCGGCGAAGCTCTGCCGCCGAATAGTCCGTCCGCAGCTTCACCGCTGATCCCATGGCGCGAATCCTCCCCGCGCCAAAAAAATCACAGATCAACCCGGCCGGGAATCCCACCAAGAGTCAGCCGTCAAAGCCGCTGGTATAATACCGCTGGCTTCGAGGTGCTAACCAAGCGCTGGATCGTCGAGCGCACCTTCGCCTGGATAAGTCGCTGTCGCCGTCTCGCCAAAGACTTCGAACGCTACGCGCGAACCGCTATCGCCTTCGTCCGTCTCGCCATGATCCGCATCATGCTCAGACGGCTCGCCCGAAATGCCTCATCATGAATCTAAACTTCGCGGATAGGCTCTGAGGGTGCCCTTGTGATATTGCCGCGTAGCCTCCCCTGGGACTTACCGTCTACGCCGTTCCAGGGTCCATCTGGGGAATTTCGGATTAAGAACCAGCGGACAAACCAGAATGAGATTTTCCTATCGTGGCTACTGTCTTAGCGTGTTGTATTTTGTTGGCGCTGCCTGCCTTTTCGTGCTGATCAGGTTCGTCGGGCTTTCGTCGGTTCCTGCTTTCGCAACTCTTGACTATGACTCGCTTAATCTTACTGCCTTTTTTGGTCAGGCAGTCGCCATTGGATGCGTAATTGGGACGATCTTTTACTTTTTCAGTCGAGTTCTTGACACTTCGGCGATCCGACGGCGACCTTACGGTATACTGATCATGATCCAAGCCTTCAGCAACCTGATCTGCGTGGCTCTCGTGCTGATTGGATTAACTACCTTCAACATAATCCTTGAGGGCCACGTTTTTAGTGTATCGGCGTTCAAATCAAGGCTGATAAGCGTCAATTTCGTCGTCATCTTAATTTATTATACGCTTGTCAGTTTTGTGTTCATCATGATTAAACAAATCGACCAAAAGTTTGGCCCTGGAAACTTGCGCAAAATTATCCTGGGTACTTTTTACCATCCGCGCGAAATTGAAATGATCGTAATGTTCCTCGATCTAATGGATTCGACTGCCCACGCTGAGCGGCTCGGTCATCTTCGGTTTGGTAGCCTCATTCAGGACTGCTTTATCGATATGTCTATTGTAACCAATTTCGGAGCTCAATTTTACCAGTACGTCGGCGATGAATCGATCCTCCTCTGGGAGGTCGCCGACGGTATCGAGAACGGAAATTGCCTGCAGGCCTATTTCGCGTTCAGCCATCAGCTCGAAGAGCGAAAGGATTACTACCAGTCGCAATACGGGTTAAGTCCCCAATTTAAGGCTGGCGTAAACATCGGATTTGCTACCGTTCTCGAAGTCGGTGAAATCAAGCGAGAGATCTCCTACCTGGGTGACGTCCTCAACACGGCAGCTCGGATTCAAGGACAGTGTAACTTTTACCAGGAGAACCTGCTGATATCCGAAATGTTGAGTAACCGGTTGCAGTCGGTTCCCAACCATCTTGAAATCGGCGCCATCGGCATCACCAAGCTCAAAGGCCGAACAGAGGCGGTCCGACTATACCGTGTTAGGGAAGCGCCGATGATCCTCCCCCACTGAAGTTCTCTAATCGCGGGTGTCAAGCATAGCCTTTTCGTTAGTAGAGCTATGCTGCGCAGTGATTTGCTGGGTCGCGTCAAGCGACGAAGGAAGCCAGCACGGCAGGACGGGCGAAAGCACCCTTCTAGGTAGGAATGGTCATCGGACGGTCGGCCAAAAACAAGCAGGCCCCAGACGCGTCCGGGATGGATTCAACGCCTGGGGCCCGAGTTCGAAGAGAGACTAGCCCCGTACGGGAAGGGGCTAACATCAACGCGGTGATCGTCTTACCGCCTCGCAAACACGTCAATGCGGGTGGCCTAGGGACCCCTATTCCGGCACCCCCCCTGGGTGCCCAACAGTACCGACTGGGCGGGCGCAAAGGACGTACACGGCGCGTCACGATCGGCAGGCATGGAGAGGTAACGCCGAGCTTTGCCAGAGCGGAGGCCAAGCGCCTGCTTGGGGAGATTGCGGCCGGCCGTGACCCCGCAGCCGAGCGAGACAAGGCGAGGGCCGACAAGGCGGTGGCGATGGTGTTCGATCAGTTCATGGCGGAGCATGTCAGGCCAAAGCTAAAGACTTCCGCGTATCGATCATCACATCGGCCTGACTCGAAAACCCGTTCTCAGGAATGAGCGATCCCCTCCCGAACACGAGTGGCAGCCAGACCACGCTCCCGAATTGTCCTTTTGTGGCGAGCAAGCGCGGCTGTTGGGATCCGCAGGCAGATGTCACGACCCGGCATAATCGATGCCAGGGCGTGCATCTTGCTGAGCCGCCATCCGCTGGCGGCTTAGAGGCTGAAAGACACTTTATTCGTGAACACCGCAGCCGAAGATGTAGCCGCCTGACCTGACGACCCAGGATGACTTATCCACCACTTCGCCGGTCTGCGGATGCTTCCAGCGGTAATCGACCCACACCCCTTCGGACGTGGCTTTCTACTCAAACCATGGCGACCCGATGACTACGAAAACCGTTCGCATCATTGTCATGGCATGTCCTTCGTCTCTCATAGAGGCTGAAAGAGACTCTACTTATAGACGCCACAGCCGAAGATGTAGTCTCCTGATCTGACGACCCAGGATGACTTATCCGCGACTTCGCCGCTCTCCGGATGCTTCCAGCGGTAATCGACCCACACCCCTTCAGGCGTGGCTTTCTCCTCGAACATTTTGCCCAAGGGCAGCCCATCGGCATCTTTGATATCATCTGTTGGGCGTCCGAGGATGGGTGGATCAACCGGCGCCCCGCCATAGGCTACGACCTTGCCTTGATCTCCCGTGGCATATACGAAGACGTAGAGATCCCTGTCCCGAAAACCGCCCGCGTTGATCTCATCAAAGACGGCCGGGCCCTTCTCCTTGAACGCGGCAATCGCCTTTGCGACGAGCGCCTTGGCCTCCTCTGGGGTGCCGCGTTCCGCTGCATGGGTCGCAAGCGTCGGCAGGGAAAAACCGATCATCAATGCAGCGAGTACAAAAACCGTACGGATTATTGTCATGGCATGTCCTCTCGGTCGTCGTGGTACTTGCGGGGTGGGAACGTCCTCAGTCCTAGAATAGATGAAAGAGGTAGATCAGCGCCGCAACGAATGCAGCCTGGGGCCCAGGAGATATTCGCCCCCCAGTACCGAGGGAGGCGCCGGGGGCGAGCATCAAGCACGTTGATGGTCTCACCGCCTCGCAAACACGTCAACGCCTGGGGCCTATGGGTCCCCTATTTCCCGACCCCCCGCCGGTGCCCGCACGAAGGGTGCCGAGCTCGGTACCAATGTCGTTTAAGTGCCATAAGCGGAGCAGCCGAGATTGATCATCTACTGCCCGTCAGCACCTCGATGTTGAATGGCTTGAGCTTTGTGCTCTTTTTTAGGAAATCTGTGACTTGAGTGACCTGCGCCACTGTTGCCGACGAAATGATGCCGGTGGTGCACGTCTTGTCGGTATAGCTGTCCGTCACGATCACATACGGGCCTTTATCCTTGACGCTCGTGCAAGCACATGAAGCCTTGGTCGGATCATCCTTGTCCACGGTGCAGGGCTTATCAAGGCACCATGCCCAGGGTCGATTGTTGCGGCACACTGCATAGCTCTTGACCGGGAAATAGCGGGATTTGATACTTCCGCTGCTCGTCTGGTCTGGATCTTGACAACTTTCAGATCCGAGAGAGTAGCCGATCTTCACCTCACAAGAGCAAGCTACGGTATCTTTTGTGCCGGCGACTCGTATGCACGACGCAGTGGTGCACAGCGCGTAGGTACTCTTGCAAACCGTGAAGTCTGTCTCATCGTCAGCGGACACGCCATTGAGAGGCAAGACTATAAACGCGACAACGAGCACAGCTAAGAGATCATTCCGCATCCCACATTCTCCCGTTGACGGGAGCTCTACCGATCCGCTTCAGGAATATTGTGCCTTAAGTGAGAGCAGAAGGGTACTGGCAGCAGTCCCTTTTCAGGTACTTGCAGCGAGAAACCTCCGGTCGCTCTTCCCGCAAGCAAAAATTTTCGTTTCCTTGCAGTTTATGGGAGCGTAACCACCCCGTTACGGTCTCCCTTCTGATGGAGCCCCCCCAACCCCCCTCCCCCTGGAGGTGAGCCCAGGAATACTGGCTCACGGTTACGGTAGCCTCAGGCGTACGTCTGGTTTGCACCAATGAGCGGACATCACTGGACCGCTCTCCAATGTCCACTACTGGACCCCCAAAAGCGGATATCGGCAATAGCCCAGCCGCTCGCAAGCCGCCTGGTCGGTTCCGGCCATTCCTGTCCCATGTTAGACTTCGGTCCCCGTTGGTCTAAGCAGGAGGTGCATGATGAAGCTCAATATCCTCGCTTTTGCCCTGGCATTTGGGGTTTGGTGGGGAGGCGGCGTGTTCATAGCGACCTGGTGGCTCATAGCAACTGCAACCGCGCCAACCGCTCCCATGCTCCTCGATCACTTCTACTTTGGATACAGCGTCACCCCGCTCGGCAGCCTCATTGGGCTAATCTGGGGCTTTGTCTGCGGGGCAATCTGCGGAGCGATCCTGGCCTGGCTCTATAATTTTTTCGCCGAGCGCGTTGGCGCTTAAGGCTAGGCACAGGCCTGCTTTCGGCGGGCGTGGAACGATGCGTCAAACTCGTTTGCTTTGCCCGGCACCATGTTCCGTGATGCCTATGCTAAGCGGCGCTGCATTGTGCCGGTGGACGGGTTTTTCGAGTGGCAGGCCATAAAGGGTGCGGCCAAGCAGCCCTACGCCATCGCCATGAAAGATGG